>DATEOJ010000236.1:0-3331 GCA_035274235.1 Pyrinomonadaceae bacterium | reverse complement strand
GGGATTGCCCTGGCCATCGGAGTCGCCGAAGGTGTCGGTGTCGGCATCGCGTTGCTTTGCTCGGCTAGCGTCTCGCCTTTCCAAAACGCCGTACTGACGAGACACAGAAATAGAACGACGACGAGAAGTTTGATTCGCGATGTTGTGTTACGTCTCGAGATCATCACCTTCAGATCAGTCATTGGTCATTTGGCATTTGTCATTGTCATTTGTCATTGGCTCTTGGCCGCGTAGCGGACATATGCATTTAGCCGTGGGTGAAGTCCGAAGGACGAAGCCCACGGTAATAGATCAAGAGCACGATGCTGCCGCGTCGCGGCAGGTGCATAACAGGGCCAATTTTGTAACCGCCGCCGACGCCATGAATGAATTTCGATTGGTGCACTTGCCGCGACGCGGCAACTTTACCTTCCTGGTCACTAACCGTGGGCTCCGTCCTTCGGACTCCACCCACGGCTAAATGCATATGTCCGCTACGCGGCCAAAAAACCAAACAGACCATTTTCAAAAGACCAACTTCATCTGGCTGAACAACGAGTACTGCGGCTTGCTCGGATTCGGAACCTCGCCGGTACAGAAACTCGGGATCGGGCAGTTCCGACTGCGGTCAGTATAAACGTCGCGGAATCCTTTGCCGGCAAAAAAGATGTTGCCGCCAAACGTGAACGTGATGTTGTTGATCAAGAACGGACGATAGACAACACCAAGACTCAGATCGAAACCGATGTCGTGTCGCACACCGGGTTGAAACAATACGTACTCGAGCGACTCGGTACGATGAAATCGAAGATAGTTTGCGTTGAAGATCGCTTTCACCGTTTGTGTCAGTTCGGCGTCCACACCCGCGTTATATATAAGGATGCCGGGATTGACGAAGTTCGCCTGTCCCTCGGTCTTGCTCGACCGCAAACTCGGCAACAGACTGTTCGGCTGCACGAGGCCGATCTCGGTCGAGACGAGACGAATCCCCTGACGGTTCCAGTAAGAAAATTGTCCGCCGGCGAAATTCGGATCGTCGAAGATCGCGTCGAAGCCGCCGGCCGTATCGTCGGTCGGGTCCTTATCACCGGAGGCGAAGAAGAACGAACCTCGAAAACGCAGCCAATCCATATCGCGAGAAACTTCGACCGCCGCCATGTGAGCATTGATGTCGGTTTCGCGACCCGCGATCGGATTAAACGTGTCACGGCCGAACGCGTAGTAATACGAGTTGGTCAAATTCCACAGGCCGAAGTGACCATCGCCGTTCACGCCGACGTAACCCGCCTGTACTTTGTGAACGCGGGCCGATCCGACCAGAGCGGGACGCACCAGAAAGCCGTTGTCGTCGTAATGGATGTCGCCCCGATCGTCATTGAACGCACCGACTGCCTGGATCGTGTATCCCTTCGCCAGAAAATCCTGTCGGAAAAAATTCGCGATGTAGACGTTCTGCTTTCGAAACTTGAAGGCGTTGAGATTGCTGTTAGTGTCCTTTTCGAGTTGGTGGAACCATGCAAAGTTGAATTGCGATTTGTTGTTCGAAAGCCCACCGAACCCACGCACGCCGAGATTGTTATCCGAGTAGAGGAAACCGCGAAAGTCTGCGGTGAACGGTTGGATACCGGCTCGTACAGAAACGAAGTCGTAGTTGTCGTTCGTGTCGAAGAGTTTCACTTCGCCGAACGCTTCCTCGAGCGATACCCAGTAGTCGGTCCGATCCGTGCCGCGGCGGACATCGATATTGACGATCCCGTTCTCGCGGGCATTCAGATAGTTCGGGATACTGAATGTCGGTGAGATCTTGAGCGCCCAACGTCTCGGCTGGAACACTGTCTGTCCTTTGAACAGCTCAATAGAAACCTGGAGGGTCTCGCTAAACGAAAGACTTTCGGGACGTCCGAAAAAGTTGTTGCTGTCCGGATTTGCCGAGCTGACGTTGTTGCCGGACGGGGTGCGACGGATCTCGAATTGAGTAGTGCTCGCACCGGAGAGGATCATGAAGACGTCGTTACCAAAGATCGGACGGTCACCTTTCAAGACGCTCTGCTCGTAAGGGTTGTACCAGCTACCGCGATTGAAGGGAACATCCCGCCCACGTGCACCGCGGTCGCCATAACGGTCATACTCAGGAAAGCTTATCCGCCACCGATCGAGAACTTCTCGCCGATCCGGTTTTGCCGCAGTCTTATCGTCGGCCGCTTCTTTCTCCAGATCAGCAACAGCGAAATCTATCGTTCGCTCACTGCCCTCCATGACAACGTTCTCGAGCGTCGCACAACGCTTCTTTGCTTCGTCGCAAATGACCGATGCAAACACTCCGTGCTCGTTTATCTTGCCGCGATCGAAGCGAGCTTCATACGGCGATTCGACGACGATCCGGTAAGCACCGTTCTCAACTCGGATCGAAAACTTGCCGTCGCTTCCCGTCCGTCGTGAATAACGTTGTGTTGTACTTTGATTCGTGACGACGACCGCGACACCGGCGGCCGGCTTGCCGTCGGCAAAGGTCACCGTTCCCGCAAACCGTCCTGACGCTGATTGCGAAAATAGAACGAGCGGACAAAAAAGGATTGTCAGTGCGATGAAGGAGAAAGTCAGTTTCGGGGGATGCGACGACATTAGTTGACCAGTGCTGGACGAAGACGTAAGGACGTTGCTTTTGCTGACACAGCTTTTTAACACAGTTTTGAAAGCGGGGCAACATTTGCAAACCTTGACTCTTAACGGAGATTGGTTGATAGTCATTCCGTCATGCATCGAAACGTGTTGGGAAAACCGAATACGTTTTTTTTCTCCGGTCTCGTCTTACTTCTCGCTGTCCTTTTTACGCCCGCTCAGGAACTAACAGTCGCGGATGTCCAACAGGTGATCGCGCAGGCTGTATCGAAGGCGGCGTCGATGAACTCGAGAGTGACGGTGTCGGTGACGGACGACGAGGGTAATCTCCTCGGAACGTTTACGATGACGGGCGCTCCATCGACGACACTGATCCGCAGCGTCGGACGCGCGGGACAGGGTCTGGAGAATCTCACGGTGCCCGCAAGCGCGGCGTCCTACTCGAAGGCCGGGACCGCGGGGATCTTTTCGTCGGGCGGGAATGCGTTCACAACGCGGACCGCCGGCTTCATCATTCAGGAGCACTTTCCACCTGCAATCGACAATCGACCTGGCGGACCGTTGTACGGTGTTCAGTTCTCCACACTTCCTTGCTCGGATATCGCGATCGCGGGTTTGCCGCTCGGCCTCTCGGCCGATCCGGGCGGATTACCTTTATATAAGAACGGAGTCGCGGTTGGCGGCGTAGGCGTAGAAGGCGACGGCCTTTACACCGTCGATCGTGTTCCGACCG
>DATEOJ010000235.1:0-3149 GCA_035274235.1 Pyrinomonadaceae bacterium | reverse complement strand
GTTCCAAAGTCGGTCGGCAGCGGGATCTTGTCGACGTCGTACATGTCGAAGAACTTCTTCGGCGCTGTCGGAGGCGAGTGCGGCTTTACAAATCCGACGGCGAGAAAGAACGGCTGTGCTTTGTACTTCTCAATAAAGTTTACGGCGCGTGTCGCCGCTTTGTAGTCGCCGTGACTTTCACCATCGCCGTCGAGGACTATGATCCTATCTGAATTTCGATCAGCGATGTTTACTCCGGCAGTCTGAGCTTGAGCTTGTGCAGGGTCGGAGTTCGCCGGTTGTGTCGGTTTGAAATTCGGATTTCCGCGCTCGGTGATGTTCGGGTTGGTCGGTTCACCGCCCTCAGTCCACGAGACCTCGTCATCGATACCGCCGTGAAAGATCTTTCCGCTGCGAAGCGAAGCGTAACCATTGTTCTTGAAGAACTGCGGGAGAGTAACGGTGGAAGGATCGATCCGCCGGAAGTAGTCGTTATTGTTCAGGACCTTCGTCTCGGTCGGATACCGGCCAGTAAGGAACGACGAACGCGATGGGTTGCAGACCGGGTATTGCGCGTAAGCCCGATCAAATCGCGTGGCACGTTTGGCTAGTGTGTCGATGTTCGGTGTCTTGATTCCCTCGACCCCGTACGCGCCTAACTCCGGCCGAAAGTCATCAGAGATGATGAACACCACATTGTATTTGTGCTTTGGACCTTTCGACTGTGCTATCAATGCGGGCGCAAGAGCGAAATGCAATAGCAAGGAGCCGGCAGCACAAACGGACGAGACGCGTCGGACAAGATGTTTCATGGTGCGATATCTTTAGTTTTCCGTGGGAAAATCGGTTAACCTTCGGTAACGTAATATTATCCTTTTCTGTGAAAAAGTGAGAGTCATTTCTAGATGAGATACAGAACTTTTGGCAGGACCGGCTGGCAAGTAAGCGAGATCGGTTACGGAATGTGGGGAATGGGCGGTTGGACGGGCTCCGACGACGCGCAGTCGCTCGAGTCGCTCCAGCGTGCGGTCGACCTCGGATGCAACTTCTTCGACACGGCGTATGTCTACGGAAACGGCCGTAGCGAGAACTTGCTCGGCGAGCTTGTCAGAAATAATCCTGACAGGCGGATCTACACCGCGACGAAAGTTCCGCCAAAGAACATGCAATGGCCGACGCTTCCCGAGTATCCGCTCGAAGAATGTTATCCGGCCGATCATATCGAAGAGTTTCTTCATAAGAGTCTTGCGAACGCCGGTCTCGAAAGTTTCGACCTGCTTCAACTCCACACATGGAATGACGATTGGGCTGACGAGGGCGGTTGGTCGGACATGCTCGACGAATTGAAGCGTCAAGGGTTGATCGGAGCGACAGGGATCTCGATCAATCGTTGGGAACCTTGGAACGGTGTGAAAACAGTCCGCAGCGGAAAGATCGATTCGGTCCAGGTCATCTACAACATCTTCGATCAAAATCCGGAAGACGAGCTCTTCCCGGCATGCGAGGAGATGAATGTCGCAGTGATCGCCCGCGTGCCCTTCGACGAAGGAACACTAACCGGAACGCTGACGAAGGACACGACCTTCCCCGCTGACGATTGGCGATCGGGATACTTCTCCCCCGAGAACCTCATCCCGAGTGTGGAGCGTGCCGACGCGCTCAAGCCGTTGACGCCGGAAGGCTCGTCGATGGCGGACATGGCTCTGAGGTTTATCCTCGGACACCCCGCCGTCAGCACAATTATCCCCGGCATGCGAAGGCTTGCTAATGTTGAAAACAATATCGCTTCGAGCGATCGTGGCCCGCTAACAGCGGAGCTGCAGTGGGAACTAAAAAACCATCGATGGGTGCGCAAACCGGCTCCCTGGTCGGACTAAAAACAGCGCTCTTGACAGACAGGTCATAATAAAACCTGTCACCTCACCCTTACTTTTTTCGGATGTAAGCAGCGATGTTGAGATCGTATCGGCATATCGCAGTCGTGGTGATTGTCGCAGTAGCGGCAGTGAACATTTCTGCGAGCAAGAGCTGGACGCCTGACTCGATCGCCTTCTGGCTCGGAACGCACTCCGAGTATCCCTTCGAAAACGATATCCCGAACACCGAGGACCGAATCGTCAAGACCCCGACGGACGGCGGCATCCGTGAAGACATCCCCGCCAAATATCGCGAACGCTTCGATAAATGGAAGACCGAGCTGCTCTCGACCGAGCTCGGACGCGCACAGTGGGACCGATACGCAAACGATAAGAGTTTTATTTTGACGGTCACGGTCTCGGGCGGCAGCAAAGGCGCGGGCACGAGCGATTATCTTTGGAATGATGAGGGTAAACTTGTCGGCGCGACGATAACGCTTAGTGCGTCGTTAGAAGAGGGGTCGCCACCACCGGTCTATTACCCCGTGCTTAACTCTGTCTCAAATAAAATCACCGCACATTCGATCGGGGGATCGATCATTGCCGCGACTCGGATGTCGCACGAACTGGGTCACGTAAATCAGACTTACGACGGCAGCATGAAAGTTATCCAGATGCAGAACAAGCTGATGATCCAATACAACTCGATCTTCATGCAGAACGGTGCGAAGGACAAGAAGCTGATAGATATCGCGAGTCAGATGAACGGGACTCCGGTTGAGATCTGGGAAAGTCGCGAATACTGGAGTGAGGTTAACGCGATGTTGTATCTCAGTCAGCGTATCAGTAAGGAAAGTTTTTACTGCTTCGTTTTTAGAAGGATGAAGCGGAACATCGAGACCCACGCCAAGGCTTACGAAGATCGTTTCTCACAGCATCCCGAATTCACCGACTCACCCTGCTGGAACTAACGAAGCAACGCCATCACACTCCACAATGCAGCCGCCTGCCCGTGAAGATCTCCGACTGCGCGAGCACGATCCATGTAGTACTGCACTGACGGTCCCTTGTTAGTCCCGACACAGACCTCCGTCACGTTAGCGTTCGCATCGACGTGTTTTGCGAGACCAAGCCAGGCTTTCCGCGCAGCCGGCCCGTAGGTTTTCTTTGGCAGCCATCCCTTCTTTACGCCGGTGACAAATGCGAACGTGAACATTCCGGTGCCGGATGTCTCGACCCATGAGTCGGGTTTGTCGATGAGCTGTCTCCACAGACCGTCGTCCGCTTGATACTTCAATAGCGACTCCATCATCA
>DATEOJ010000234.1:0-8471 GCA_035274235.1 Pyrinomonadaceae bacterium | reverse complement strand
TTCTTTGTTCTGTTGGGAATCGTCGGAGCTCTATTGTGTTTGTTTGCGGGCATACTGTTGGACGTTTATGGACTCATCACGCTGGTCTTCTGGGCGATGGCCCTGATATGTGTTGCCGGATCACTAGTCGATGCTTACTCGTTAGTGTGGGCCTATCGAATTCGAGGAATGAGCACCGCGCACGGTTCGGCCAGGTGGGCGAAGGCGTCGGACTTGATCCGCTGCGGTCTGATGAACCGGGTCAGAGGTCTTCCGAGACCTGCAAACGCGCTGCCGCTTGCAAAGGCCTTTCGCGGCCGCGATGTATTTCTTCCAACGAGTCAGTGGCTGCGGCACTTTGTCATGTTCGGTCCTACAGGCTCCGGCAAATCAAAGACGTTCTTTATGTCGATGATCAGAGCGATCCTGAACAAGTCGTCTTGCCTAGTCTACGACGCGAAAGGTGAACTCTTCGCTCAGACTGCGGGTTCGGCCAAAACAATTTATCGTTTAGACCTCAATGATCCGACAAAAAGCGATCGCTGGAACTTCATTCCAAAATGCAGAAATGATCCGGCCTTTGCATGTCAGCTAGCCGGGATGATGATCGGGATTGAAAGCCGCCGTAGAACAAATGCTGATCCATTCTGGGGTGATGCGGAGCAAATAGCTTTGACCGCGATCTTACTTCATATCTCGGAGGTCTACCGGGAGAAGGCAATTCCCGCATTCGCTGCCGACTTCCTCCTCTTCTTGAGCGGAGATGGCGACCAGGCCTTCAATGAAGCGATGACGAACTCCCCTAGCTTATATGCAAAACAGGCATATATGGCCTTTCGGCAAGCTCCGGTGCAGACACGCGGATCGATTCTGATAGGTCTCTACAACAAACTTCGCCCGTTCACTCTTGCACCGGCTCGGATGGTGACAGTTGCGCCAACCCGTGATGAAGAGGTTTCCCGTTGTCGGTCGATAAACTTCGCGGATCTTCGCAAGCCCGGTACGGCGATCTATCTTGTAGTCTCGGAAGGTGCCGCGGATATGTATAAGGAGTTTATCGCCACATTCATCGGACAGGCGGTCATGGAGATGAGGCTCGATGGTGTAAACGAGCCTGAGCATCCATGCTTCGTTTTGATCGATGAAGCCTATCAACTGAATGTTTCCGAAGTTAAGAGGATCTCGGGTATCGGCCGGGGACGCGGTGTAGGGCTTGGACTCGGGTATCAGGACCTGCCTCAAATGTACGATCAATACGGACGTGAGCCCGCCAACGCAATTCTTGGAACGATCATGACCAAGATCTTTCTTCCCGGACTGGATGACGTTACGGCTGAGTACGCATCGAAACAGCTTGGCGACACAACGATCTTTTCAAAGACATTTCAGGATTTTCCTGGCAAGAAGCAGGACAACACAAGGTATGCAGAGCAGAAGCGTGCGCTCATGCAGCCGAACGAGATACGACAAACGGCGGCTCATTCCGAAGTACTAATTATCAGCGACACGGCTCCCCCAATTAGGGCAGCATATCCGCCTTTTGCGGTTTCTAAATATATCTTTCCCGCTTTACCAAAAGGCGCTCCCACCGATGTTCATTTAGGCGATGTCGATCCTCAGTTTCTACTTACCGCGCCGATCGAACGCGGTCCGGTTACCAGACACGACGAGACCGCATTGAAAGCAATCATTTCCGAAGGGGTCGATCGCATCTGTACGAGAGAACGACTGACCGAACTGGCTGCAATAGCCCGACAAATATCAGGATACGGTCTACTCGAAGATCAGGTAGAGGTAGAACCCGAAGAGAGCGATCCTGTTAACACCGCGCTAAACACCCTTCCGAATGATGTTCGGTCCGTCGCTCTCCAAAGTAATAGAAACTCATTTGGTATCGAGCACGCTTCGATTTGAAATAGATGTTAAATAGGCTGAAAATCTCTCTTGTATTAGCTCCACTCGCTCTGACGATGTCGATTGGAGTATATGTTTATACCCTGTGGTCCTACGAGCGTGAGCGAGCTGCAGAGATGCCCTTTGACGCGACCGGAGCGATGAATCGGGATCTGCTGAAATTCCATGAGAAACGTGGCTCATTCCCCGAAAAGCTGAAAGACCTGGAAGGCATAATTTGGGAGAAAAAGGTGCGCAATTTTGCGTCGGAAGGTCGTTCGCTGAGTTATCGAAACTACTTCTACATCTACTCAAGGTTAAATCCTCATCGATTTACTCTTTGGGCAATACCAGTTGGAAACCTTCGGGACGAAGGAACAACTAGGTACGTCGTAGTTACGCCTGAGTCTATACGGACTTGGAAAGGGCCGCCTATTTCGCTAAACGACTTGAATCGGGTGTCTGCGACACCGCATTTAAGAGAATTCACATTTTTGGGTATGACCAAGCAGGTGGATCCTTAACGATACAATTGTAAAACCGTGGTCGACCAACCCTACCCCGGGGACGGATATATGTTCATCTCTGTTTTCGCCCAAACTTGACAACTTTCCGGGTTCTTTCGGACCACGATTCGTTTCCAAATGAGTTGAAGGGAGCACAGCTCCGCAATTGATGCACGTAGTGTGCCTGTCCCGCCAACATTTGCTTCGGCGTTTCCGCATCTGTATTTCTCAGAAATGTACGTTTACAAACAGTGGTGTACGTTCCTAGCAACATATACTGTCGTACGTGAGTGGAAACGCCGGGTCCAGACGCTGCATTAGGCATCTTTACGATCAGCAATACGGGGATTTATCGCGAGCCTGTTTGTTACGATACCCGATAATTGTTCAAATCCCGTCGCAGTATGAAAGGCGTCGACCTGCGAAGGTTACGTGCTTCAAGGCCGAACTAGCCGGTTTTTGCTTGGGTTGTCAGCATCGACAGTATAGAAAGGAGTAGCAAAATGGAGAACCAAAACCGATCCGAAATGCCGAGTATGAGCTGGCTCCGATTTGCCGCGATGATCGCGGCGTCAACGTTCATCATGTTCTTCCTGATGTATCAGCTCATCTTTACCGTGGACCACGCCATGTTTAGCATTAACCGACTCATCGCCTCGCTAGTTATGGGTTGCGTCATGACGGTTGTGATGCTCAGCTTCATGTGGTCCATGTATAAGGGTAATACAACCAAGATTATCGTTCTGGTCGTGGGATGTCTTGGTTTCGCTTCACTGTTGCTGTTGAATCGGAGCCAAGCTGCTGTATCCGATACCTCGTTCATGAAGTCGATGATCCCGCATCATTCGATTGCGATCAACAATGCACGTAAGGCGACCATCAGCGACCCGCGCGTGCGAAAGCTGGCCGACCAGATAATCGAATCCCAGGTGCGCGAGATCGCAGAGATGAAGTTACTTCTCGACGATATTGGGCGCGATGGAAAACGAGGAAATGCACCGTTACCGGCTCGCCCCGCTGAAGTAACTCCTGAGATGCAGAACCAGATCAATGAAGCTGTGCGGTAGGGACTAGCTTGACTGTTGCAGACGGTCATGGCGTTCTAAAAACCGAACGCAGTGAACTGCACTCGAAGAGGCGCGAACGTCGGGCTTCAGAAAATCGTTTTTCGTTTTAGACACTTGCCCGCTAACCGCGCAGCCTTGACGAGCAAAGTAAATCCAGCTTATTGAGCCTTCTAGAGTTTCAGACTCCTCAATCTGAGCGCGTTGACGATCACTGAAACGGAGCTGAAGGTCATGGCGGCGCTGGCGATCATTGGGCTGAGGAGGAGGCCGAAGATCGGGAACAGGACTCCGGCCGCGACGGGCACGCCTACGAGGTTGTAGATGAAGGCGAAGAAGAGGTTCTGGCGGATGTTCTTCATCGTCGCCTCGCTAAGTTTTTTCGCCCGAAGGATGCCGCGCAGGTCGCCTTTCAAAAGGGTGATATCGGCGCTTTCCATCGCTACGTCGGTTCCGGTCCCCATCGCGATCCCGACCTCGGCCTGGGCCAGGGCGGGCGCGTCGTTCACGCCGTCGCCGGCCATAGCGACGATCTTGCCTGTCGCTTGAAGCTGCTTGATTTTCTCGGCCTTTTGTTCGGGGAGTACGTCGGCGAAAACTTGGTCGATGCCGAGCGACGAGGCAACAGCGCGAGCGGTCATCTCATTGTCGCCCGTCATCATGACCACCTCGATGTTTTGCCGGTGCAAATCGCCGATCGCCTCTTTTGCCGAATCCTTGATCGTGTCGGCCACGCCCACTAGTCCAGCGGCCTTGCCGTCGATGGCGATGAACATCACGGTCTGCCCGCCGGAGCGAAGCTCGTCGGCCTTTTCATCGGCCGAAAACTCAATGTCGTTTTCCGCCATCAGTTTCGCATTGCCGAGCAGTATGCTTTTTCCGTCGATCTTGCCCGTGATGCCTTTGCCCGTCACGGACTCGAAGTCCTCCACCTTGGCCAGTTCTATTTTCTGCTCTTCCGCGCCACTCAATATTGCCGCGGCCAGCGGATGCTCGCTCGACCTCTCAAGGCTCGCAGCCATACGCAAAATCTCTTCTTCGTCGAAACCATCTAATGATAGAACCGTCTGAAGACGCGGTTTGCCCTCCGTTAACGTGCCGGTTTTATCAACCACGACAGCGTTTACTTTTTCCAGGATCTCAAGAGCTTCGGCCTTCTTTACCAACACTCCGTGTCGGGCGCCGTGCCCGGTTCCGACCATGATCGACATGGGCGTAGCGAGACCCAGAGCACACGGACAGGCGATGATCAGAACCGAAACTGCCGCAACCATCGCGTATGCGAAACTGCCGAAGAGCATCCAGACGGCGAACGCGACGATCGCCACCACGATAACGGCCGGAACAAAGTAGCCCGAGACGATGTCAACAAGTCGCTGGATCGGCGCTCTGGAACGCTGGGCTTCGCCGACCATCCGGACGATCTGGGCGAGCAGCGTGTCGCTGCCCACCTTCTCGGCGTTCATCGTGAACGAGCGCCGGCCATTGATCGTCCCCCCGATGACGCTGTCCCCTGACGTTTTCTCCACCGGGATCGACTCGCCGGTCACCATAGATTCGTCGATCGACGTCTCGCCTTCGATGATGCGACCGTCGGTCGGGATCTTTTCGTTCGCTTTTACTCTCAGAGTCGCGCCGATCTGCACATCCTTCAACGGGATCTCCGCCTCGCCACCGTCATCGAACACTACCGTAGCCGTATCGGGTGCGAGACCCAAAAGCTCCTTTATCGCGCTCGATGTCTGGCTACGAGCTCTCAGTTCCAGCACTTGCCCGAGCAGCACGAGCGTCGTGATGACGGCCGCCGCTTCGAAGTAAGCCGGGATCAACCCTGTATGCAGCCCGCGCATGGAGGCCGGGAAAAGGTCGGGAAGGAACAGCGCGAACAGGCTGAAAAGATACGCGGCCCCGGTTCCGATCGCGATCAGGGTGAACATGTTGGGGCTGACGTTTTTCACCGAGGCCCACGCGCGCTGAAAGAACGGAAATCCGCCCCAAATAACGACCGGTGTCGCCAAAACAAACTGTATCCAAATGGAAATGTTCGGCGGGACGGTCTCGTGAAAGTTCGGCAACATCTCCGCCATCGCGAGGGCGAAAACGGGAGCGGTCAGCACCGCCGATATCCAGAATCGCCGCTTCATATCCAGGTATTCGGGGTCGGGGGCGTCGTCGAGGGTCATCACCTTCGGCTCGAGCGCCATGCCGCAAATGGGACAGCTCCCCGGGCCGATCTGCACGATCTCCGGGTGCATCGGGCAGGTGTACTCCACGCCCTGGCTTGCGGCGTCGAGAGTCTCTTCGTTTCTCTTTTCGAGGAACCTTGCCGGGTTTTGTTTGAATTTATTCAAACACCCTGTCGAGCAGAAATAATAAGTTTCGCCGTCGAAGTCGTGCTTTCCGGCCGCGGTTGCACTAGCGACCGACATGCCGCAAACGGGATCGACAAATTCGCCGCTCGGTGCCGCTTTCATTTGGCCGTGTGAAACGGTTTCAACGCCTCGTTCGGGGTAAATATTGGCCGGCGTCGGGGCAGCAGCTTCCGAACCGCCTTCGATCTTTGATACGTATTTGTCCCTGCACCCGACCGCACAGAAATAAACCGTTTCTCCAGCTTCGGATTCGTACTTCGCCGCGGCGGTTTCCGGTTTTACCGTCATGCCGCAGATCGGATCGACAAACATACCGGTCGTTTCCGTAGTTTTCTCGGTAGTCATATTTGCTCCTGCCCAGTACTTTATATCAGCGTGCCTTTAGCCAGGCCGCCCTCAACAGAAAGCTACCGTTCGTGACAACTCTGTCGCCAACCTGCAGGCCTTCTTGAACAATTCGGCGACCATCCACTTCGGGCCCGAGCCGGACAGACCGTAGTGCGAACACAACCGGATCCTCCGTAGGCACGAATACTACGTCCTGATCGCCGATCCTCTGCACGGCCGCGGCGGGAATTACCGGAGATGTGCGTTCAGCGTCGCCGAGTGCCCCGAAGGCGGCTTTAACATACATTCCTATCTTCAGTGCCCGGCCGGGGTTTGCTAGCTCGATCCGCACTTTTCCGGTACGAGTGGCGTTGTCGAATTGTGGGTCGATATAGGTGATCTGCCCGCGGAAGATGTTGTCGGGGAACGCGTCGGATGTGACACTCGCACCGCTGCCGACGCGGAGCCTTGCAACGTCACGTTCGAAGACCTGGGCAATGACCCAAACGCTCGATAGATCGGTGATCCGCAAAAGCTCCTTGCTTGCGTCAACCACCTCACCCGCATTTACCGCCCGGCTTGTGACTGTCCCTGAGATGGGCGCCGGAACGAGAAGTTCCGAGCTGATCTGCGACGCCGAGCGAAGCGAGTCAAGCCTGGCGGACGGCATTCCGTAGAGGATCAGTCTCTGACGCGTTGAAGCAAGCTCCGTTTCGGCAGTGCGAAGTTTATTTAGCGACTCCTCGCTCGCTGCCCGGACCTCGGGGCTGATAGGCAGCAGACGTTGCGCACGAGCTTCACGCTGCCGAGCTTCTTCCAACTCAGCTTCAGCCGTTCGAAGTTTGGTGGTGTCCTGTTCGAGTTCCTCACGGCTGGCCGCGCCGATTCGGATCAGCCTCGTCGTTCTGTCATAACGATTTCGGAATTCCGCCACGGCCGCCTCAGCCGCCTTTCGTTGCCGGGCCGCTTGTTCCACCTCTCCGCGGCCGGGTTGATTGATCTCGACGAGGCGCAGCGAGCGTTCGTAGTTACGCCGTGCATTCTCCACCTCTGTTCTTAACGCTATGTACCGGGACTGTGTTTGTGCAAACTCGTCGCTGAATATGACCGCGATGGTCTGGCCGGCCCGAACACTCTCTCCAAGTTCCGGCAGACCTCTGCGCACGATACCGCCTACCAATGACACCGCAGGCGTTTGCTTGTATGCGTTCGCTTCGACGACCCCGGTGGCAGCGACGGTTTCGCTTTCGGTCGCAAGTTGCTCGCCTACTGTTTCGATGGCGAGGCCGGCATTCTCGACCTCGGTAGCCGAGAGCGTTATCGTTTGGTCGACGAATTGATTGCCGCTAGAGTCGGACGTGTCCGACATAGACATCGTCGGAGCGGGTACTGGTCGTCCAGCGTCGCCGGATCGTGTGAAATACCAGACGAGCAACGCAACCACGGCGACTGATGCCACGCCCGCACCGATCGCGACGATCACCATCTTTTGCTTTCGGGCCTGCATTGCGGACTCGGCGTCGATCTTCTCGATCTCTCCTGTCGGTGATGTATTCTCTTCCATTCTTATCTGGCCTCCTGAACGCCCGGCTCTTTGCTGGCGGAGATCGGCTTATGTTCGCGGGCCGGAGGTAGGAACGCGAGTATCGCCGCAAGCAAAAGAACGATTATCGCTAGCAGCATCTCGAATCTCACACTACTGAACAGCCGCGTCTCGCCCGCATCGGCGAGCGCCCCGGATTCGGCGACTAGCCGAGGTCGAAGTAAGAAGGTGTTGATGCCGCCAAGGACGATCATCACACCTGATATCGCTACTTTGGCCAGGAGCACTAACCCATACGTGGTTCCGACAAGCGCTGAAGGACCCTCAACGTGGATCCAGGTGTTGTACAACCCGGTGATCGCGAGTAGGACGGTAGCAGGGATCGCGATATTCGTGAATTGTTTTATGATCGCAGACAGCGACGCTTGAGCCGCCAGACGATCCGTGTCCCGGAGGGCTTCGGCAATCGCAAAAGCGATTACCCCCAGTCCGCCGATCCACATCGAGCCGGCGACAAGATGCAGCCAATCCGAAAGGATCGCGAGACTGTATTCGTCCCACGCGGCGCGCGCATGACCGGAAAGGCTTGGGCCGAGCAGTGCCGCGAGTGATAGCCCGAACGCGGACCACAAAGCAATTTTGCGCCGAATGGTATTTCGGGCGCTCGCTAGAATCAGCAATACAAACGCGACAGTTGCACCGCATATTTGCAGCAGCCACGGCGGACCGAAACTCGTTTCCCGCAGGACTGACATCGCTTGCGACGTCCCGAACGAGCCGGTCACCA
>DATEOJ010000233.1:0-2818 GCA_035274235.1 Pyrinomonadaceae bacterium | reverse complement strand
AACCAAGGTCGCCCGCTTGGCCGTCCGTCGAAATTTTTCGCCCGTGGTCTGCTGACTGATGAATGCCCGTATACCCGTCCTCGCCATTGTTACCCTCCCCTGCTCGTACGGAAGCAGAGTTAGCAACGGATATGCCAATTGAGGAATTTGCTAGCTCTCGACTGTATCGGTGCGCGGTTTCAGTACGACGGATAACTGTCGGGTGGTAAGCGAAGTTAGCCGCAGATCACGCAGATGACGCAGATTGATCTAATGCGTGTGCCCGCACAGGTCAGAACCGGGAGCGGTAGCGACTGGGTCACCTATGACACCTTGCCGCTGCGTTTTTTTGAACACGGATTTGACGGATCAAACGGATTATGACGGATGGGGCAAAAGAAAAGAAGGGCAGATCCGTGTTAATCCGTTAGATCCGTTCAATCCGTGTTCAAAAAATGTGACTCGCACGTCATCGCTGGCTCCCCACTCGGGTAGCCCTCTATTTGAGCCATTCACGCCAGGCTTCGTAGATCATCACCATGGCGAGCGTATCGAGTTCGCAGTATTTCTTTAGTGACGACTCGATCGCGGATCGCTCGGTCGGGGACATCTGCTGGTACTGAAGTTTTCCGTACGCGGTCATCGCGGCACCGCCGTCGCTAATGCGGTCTTGTTGGAAGATGATGTCGTAATCGCGTTCGGTTTCGTCCGTGAAGAGCTTGGGAAGAAGTTTATAAGGATCAACCGGATTGCGGATTTCGCCCGAATGAGATTCGTCAAACATAACCCACGTCCAGTCATTGAAGTTGAGACTCCGAATTCCACCGACAGCACCGTAGATCGGTTGCGAGTACTTCCCTTGCAAATAGTCCGAAGCGCCGAGCACGGCAGGCAGTACGAACTTCAGAGAGATCGAACCTCGCGTGGACGGGTGATAGTAGTAGCGCTTGACCAGCTCGTAGAGATCGACCATGCAGCGCGGGCCTTCTTCCCAACCGTCGCCTGGATTCTTCCCGCGCGGTCGAGCGATCGTTTCAACAAACGAAACGAGTCCGTCACGATCCGGAATGTCAGACTCATCACGAAGGAGCTGCTCGCGGATCATGCAGAGGTAAGAGTTCTCGTGCGAGTGATAGCGGAAGACCGTGCCGTTGTCGGTCTCGAGTTCGCGTTTCAGTTCGCGCAAGAAGGCGTAACTCGGAAATGTACCGACCTCGGTATGGAGATATTCGCCGCGATGTTCGATACGTCCGTCTTCGTGCGCGACATGATGCGAGAACTGAAACGCGATCCCCTCATACGGTCGGCGGCCCCGCTGAAAAGGAACGACCGGAGCGACGGTTTCGAAGTCGATAAAGTGTAATGGGTATCGCCACAAGGCCATCTCGGCTCGAATACCGTCGCCGTCGATGAAGTGACTGTTGTCTCGATCGACAGCCTTCCTTATTTGGACCCACTGCCGATCCGTTGTTGATAAGCCAACCTTCGGTTCCCCTTTCGGCTTGGTCTTGGGCGCGATGTCGTCGGGAGTAAGTGCATTGAGTTTGAGCTTACCTGCGTCGATCAGTTCGTCCTTGCGACCAAAGGTCCAGAGCTCGAGCACAGTTGCATCTTCGAAATCATTTGGCTGCCAGGCGAACGTTTCAGTCCAACACTCGTGGAAGCCACTGCGAAGGGCACCGTCCTCGGAATGAAACTCGCACTCTTTACAGATGCTCGACGGCTTGGGCGTGATCTTCGAATCGTTTGCGTAGTGCTCGGCGAGCGTCCCAACGTACTTTTCGAAATCGATAGACGAATATACCTTTTCACAGCTCGCCTCAACGCAAACCTTGCGCATAAGAAGCGTCGCCAAGTCCGCTTCGTTGATCTCCGTCGAGACTTCAACCGAACGTCGCCCGTTATCGCCGGTAATCAGTCGAAACTTCTGATTGAGACCGTCGGTTCCCGCTAGAGCAGTTCGGTCGGCAAGCATGAGGTGAGCCGTGACTTTAAACTGCGGGTACGCATGTTCGACAACGTATTTTTGAAACGCGATGTCGTAGATGTATGGCAGCCACGTTGCGCTGATCGTTCCGTTCTTGTTGTGACAACCAGTCTCATCCGAGAAGTCGCACGACTTCGCCTTCACTTCGATCAGTTCGATCGAGTCTCCGACCTTGCGCACGACATCTGCGCGGATAAAAAGATTCTCAAAACGAAATGCCGCTTCAAAGATCGTCACTTCTTCTCGCTCGAGTAGTTCAGCGGTTTCGGCAACCGAGCGATCGTAATCACGCGACGTGATCTCGATGCCGCCGGGAAAGTAACACTGCGCGAGTTTTCCGACCTGGTATCCTCCGTCCGCGAGCGCAGCAAGGAACGGATCGTCGAGCGTGTCGTTTGCGTATTCGGGCTTGCCTGTATAGAAAAGTTTCGTCGGACATTCCATCGCGAGTTTGAAACGCGACTTCGTGAGGTAGCGGGGTTGGGACATTTCGTGGGTTCTCCTTTTTACGGTAGTAATGATTTTATCAGCGGCGCCGGCCTTGACCTAGTGAGGGTTTTTATAGATGGGGGCGTAGCGACGGGTCACTCAAGATGACTTTTAACAGCGAGGCGTTTTGAACGCGGATTGAACTGATCGAACGGATTAAAACGGATCTGCAGAGGAAAAGTAAATCAGATCCGTCTTAATCCGTCTAATCCGTTCGATCCGCGTTCAAAAAAGTCACAGCCGAAAGGTGTTTTGGGTTACCCGGTCGCTACTACTTCCGGTTCTTTTCTTTCGCGTCCTTTCGCGTATTTCGCGGGCCAACCACTAAGCACACGAAGAAGACATGAAAGATGAATCCGCGTC
>DATEOJ010000232.1:0-28790 GCA_035274235.1 Pyrinomonadaceae bacterium | reverse complement strand
GTGCTGGCCGCAAGGTCCGAGCCCGCCACGTTGATCGAGAAGCTGTTCCCCGCCGCGACCAGACCGGTGTAGTTCGTGCCGTTCACCGTCAGGGTGACGGTGTCGCCCACGTTCGCCTCGCCGCCCACCGTGCCGGTGATGGCGATCGAGCCGCCGGCTTCCGCCGCGTTGATCACGTCGTCGGCCGTGATGTTCGAGGTCAGCGTGATCGTCGGCGCCGCCGTGACGTCGACCGTGTAGGTCTCCGACGTGCTGCCGCTGCCCGGCGTGCCGCTGCCGCTGACGCTGTCGACGCGGGCATCGATCGTGAAGTCCGCGTCCGCAACCAGCTGCCGAAGTGGAGCGACAAGTACAAGTGGCTTAGTTGGCCCGTACTTCGCGGGGGAGCGACGCTGATCCAGTCAATGGCTCTCGGTGTGAAGGCCCTCAATTTCTCTGCTCGCATTTTCGAAGAGGACCTCAAAGCGCAGGAAGAATTGGCGAAGGAAAAGAAGCTCGCTACAGAACCGGAACTCGTCGAAGGTACGACCGACGAAAACTTTACTAAGGCTCCTGTGAAAGTAGTGATGCCGGAAAAGACTAGTGCGAAGAAGGTCGGACAGTCGGCGAGCGCCGTTGGGTCGATCATTTTTGCCCTTGGCTTCAACGTTTTACTTTTCATCGTCGCGCCGCTTCTGTTGACGAACGTCGTCTTTATCGCTCTGGGTTGGGCTGAGGCTCCGGTCATCGCGGAGGGGGCAAGTTGGTGGCAGATGACGAAAGCGTACATCTGGGAAGCAAAGCCGCATTCGTGGATCGCGTTTAACTTGATCGACGGTCTGATACGCATGTTCTTTTTCATCGTAATGATCTTCTCGATGTCTTTCATAAAAGACATCAGACGAATCTTCGAATACCACGGTGCGGAACATAAGACCGTTTTCACGTGGGAGAAAGGACTCGACCTGACCGTCGACAACGCCACCACTCAACGCCGTCAGCACCCGCGATGCGGAACGTCATTCCTGATGGTCGTCATGCTTGTCGCGATCGTTCTCTTCTCGGTGATCAACTTCAACATGATGGTGCTCAACCTGGCCGTCAGGATCGCGTTGATGCCGCTCGTTGCCGGGCTGTCCTACGAGGTCATTCGATACGCGGCGAAAAAGGAATCGGGAGCGATCTTTAAGTTTATGACGCTGCCCGGACTCTGGCTGCAAAACATCACGACGCAGGAACCCGATGGTGAGCAACTCGAGGTCGCTATACGAGCCCTCGATGAGTCGTTAAAACTGGAGCCGGCGGTTTAATACTTTTTGCCACAGAGCACACAGAGCGATTGAGTTTTACTCTGTGTGCTCTGTGGCTAATTCTTATATGTTTGAGAAACTCGCACAGATAGAAAAAAGCTACGAAGAGCTCACCGAGCAGATCTCGTCACCCGAGATCATGTCGGATATGAAGGTCTACGCGAAGACGATGAAGCAGCATCGCTCGTTGGGCGAGATCGTCGAGAAGTATCGCGAGGTCAAGAAAATGCAGGAAGACCTCGCCGGTGCCAAGGAACTCGCAAACGCGGCTGACGACGACGAAATGCGCGAGATGGCGCTGGTCGAAGCTGCCGAGATCGAAGAGAAACTTCCAGAAGCTGAAGAGGCGTTAAAGGTTTTGCTTCTTCCCCGCGACCCCAATGACGAAAAGAACGTCATCCTCGAGATCCGCGCCGGAACCGGCGGCGACGAGGCGACACTGTTCGCGGCCGAGATGCTCCGAATGTACGCACGTTACGCCGAGCGTCAAGGCTGGAGAATGGAGATCATGGACGCAGCCGACACAGGTGTAGGCGGTATCAAGGAAGCGTTCGCGATGATCGAGGGTGATCGAGTTTACTCGAAGATGCGTTATGAATCCGGCGTGCATCGCGTGCAGCGAGTTCCGCAGACCGAGACGCAGGGCCGCATTCACACATCAGCTATAACTGTCGCTGTTTTGCCGGAAGCGGAAGAAGTAGACGTACAGATCAATCAGAACGATCTTCGTATCGACACATTCTGTTCGTCCGGACCCGGTGGACAGTCAGTCAACACAACTTATTCCGCCGTCCGAATCACACACCTTCCGTCGGGGGTCGTCGTTTCGATGCAGGATGAGAAGTCGCAGATCAAGAATCGTGAGAAAGCGATGCGTGTTCTCCGTGCTCGCCTTCAGGAGATCGAAGAACAAAAGCAGCACGATGCACAGGCGAGCGAACGCAAGTCGATGGTCGGCAGCGGCGATCGTTCGGAGAAGATCCGCACTTACAACTTCAAGGAGAACCGCGTTTCCGATCATCGCATCGGTCTCACCGTTCACCAGCTCGATCTCGTGATGGAAGGTCAGATCGACGAATTTGTCGACGCTCTTCGTACGCACTACCAGACGGAAAAATTGAAAGCCGAGGCGGTCGCAGTTTAGGAATGCCGGTAACGAGACTTTACCTAGTCAGACATGGGCAGTCCGACGGCAACGCGGAAGGACGATTCGGTGGTCACAGCGCGACGCCGCTCTCAAAGCTCGGAGTGCGACAGGCCGAAGCGACTGCGAAGCTTCTCGCGAAGGAAGGCGTCAACGCTATCTATACGAGCGATCTTCACCGAGCCGTTCAGACCGCCGAACCGCTTGCCGATCTCACCGGTATAAAGATCAAACCAACGACCGCATTTCGAGAAAGGAACGTCGGCGTTCTCGAAGGCCTTACCTTCGACGAATCAAAAGAGACTTTTCCAAAGGATTACTACGCGCTTGTAAATCGAAACGTGCATCATGTGATCACGAACGGCGAAAGCTATCGTCATCTTCTCCGGCGTTCGACTACAGAGCTGTGGGACATTCTTCGTACCCATCTGGGCGAACGCATCGCGATCTTTTCTCACACCGGTGCCATCTGTTTCATGACGCTTCATCTGATGGGAGCGATACGTCGCGACACGAAGCAGACTCCGTGGGTGGTGACTTCAAACTGCGGTATCAATCGCTTCGAGATACGAGGCCGCAACAACGTCAGGGTACTCGCCTTAAACGACACTCGTCATCTCTCCAGTGTCACTGGTAACGATTCATTTGCTGCACGTTAGAGCTGGCGAGCCGATTCACTTTTTCCAACCAAATTCATAAATTTGGACACCTTTACGTTCCTTTACCTAGGTTCCGTATCCAAATCCTTTAATTTCATACAGAAAACCTCGCTATCCAGCAGGCATGGCGCTTGCTAAAATTCTGCCTGAATTAGTGTAAGTTGAATTTATTCCTTGCATTAAACTCTTCTGCCGGACAAACAAAGGCAATATCGGAATAACATTCCAGCGTTAATTTCTTAGGAGGATCAAATGAAAAAGGTTCTTAGTTCTCTTTTCATGGTGCTCTCGCTCGTGATGGCTTTTACCGTTACGGCGTTTGCCCAGGAAACTACTGGGATCATCGAAGTAACCTCACGAGACCCGAACGGCGCAGCAGTTCCGAACGTGTCGATCACCATCGCAAGCGCATCAACGGGTGCCGCCTCAACGACTGGTTTTCGTCGCACGGCAACTACTGACGAGAACGGGTTCGTCCGTATCCTGCAAGTGCCGCCGGGTATCTATACCCTCACCGCCGCACCAACAGCAGGTTTCGCGGAAAAGGTGATCTCGAACGTGACGGTCGTTCTCGGTAAACCGACCCCGATCAATCTCGACCTAGGCATATCGACCACTACTCAGGTCGAGGTCGCAGCGAGTGAGGTTCTACCGGTTGATACAACCGACTCAAAGATTCAGACGAACATTTCCGCTCAGGCTGCAGAGCTTCTTCCGAAGGGGGTCAACTTCTCTTCGATCCTGAAGGTCTCGCCGGCCACTCGTCCTGAGCCCCGTTCTGGCCAGTTCCAGATCGACGGTGCCAGCGGTTCGGAAAATACGTTTGTCGTCGACGGTCAGGAAGTGACCAACGTCCGCACCGGCGTTCTCGATGCAAACAGCAATCTTCCGTTCGCGCTTATCCAGGAAGTGCAGATCAAGTCGAGCGGTTTCGAAGCCGAGTACGGCGGCGCCACTGGCGGTGTTGTCAGCGTCGTGACCAAGGGTGGTGGTAACACTTTCAATGGCGAGTTCGGTGTGAACTTCCGTCCATCTGCAGCGAATGCGATCGGACGCAACATTCTCTTTACTCAGAACTACGACCAGACCGGTCTCAAAGCCGAGTACTACACGCCGCGTCGTGATAGCTATTACGAGTTCAATCCGATGGCGAACCTTCGCGGTCCGATCATCAAGGACAAGGTGTGGTTTTCCGCCGGATACAATCCGCAGGTCTTCAAGCAGACGCGCACTTTGCACTACGTCGACGTCCTTGATCGTACGACTCAGAATTTCCCTGACCAGACGTACAAGTATAAGGAAGTCGCCGATAAGGCTTTCATCAAGATCGACGCACAGCCGATCAGCAGCCTTCGATTGACCGGATCGTACCTTTACAACCCGATCTCGCTTGAGGGCGGCATTCCGTCATACGCGACCGAGTTGTTTGACCCGACCCCGGGCGATCCTTGCCAGGCTCCTGCCTGCCAAGCCGGTAACACCAGTCTCAACGGTGCAGCGTTCATTAACCAGACCGGTGGACGAGTAAACGCACAGCAGTTTACCGGCCAGGGCGTCTGGACCCCGAGAAGCGATCTTATAATCGCCGCTCGATATGGACACTACTTTAATAACGACAAGCCGGGTGCCTACGGATACGGTGACGTTGCGAAGGCTCGCGTACTCTGCAGCGCGGCGAGCGTTACTCCTCCGGGGTTCCCTGCGGGGTTCGGTTGCTCGCCCGGACAAAGCAACGGCGTGACGGCGTTCGACGGAACTCTGTATGACGTCACAACACGAAATATCTTCGACGCCGACGTGACCTGGATGACGAGCTTTCTCGGACGTCATGAATTCAAGGGCGGTATTCAGAACAACCGCATCGCGAACCGCGTCGACACTCGTTTCTCAGATCAGATCGTTCTTCGCGCCGGCTGGACGGTTGGAGAATACTCGGGTGTCACGACGCTTCCGTCGACCCCGGGTGCTTTCGGTGCCGGCCTCCTTCGTATATTCCAGACGCAGGGTGACGTAAGCAGCTCGAACTTAGGCTTCTTCTTCCAAGACAAGTGGCAGCCGACCCGTCGACTGACTCTTAACCTCGGTTTCAGAACCGAGCGAGAAGACGTCCCGAGCTTTACCGAAGGGTTGCCGGGTATCAAGTTCGACTTTGCGGACAAGATCGCTCCCCGACTTGGCGCGGCATATGACCTGACCGGAGATGGCAAAACGAAGTTGTCAGTCTTCTACGGCTGGTTCTACGATCGCTTTAAGTATGAACTTCCCCGCGGTTCGTTCGGTGGTGACATCTTCCACGATTTTTACTACGAACTGCTTCCGGGCGACACGCTTGCAGACTTCCAGTCACGTGCCGACATCCTCGGTGGAGGAAGTCATGTTCCCGGCGGTGCGTGCCCGTCGAATACGACAACTCCGGTCTTCGGTCGCGTACGCTGCGACATCGACTTTCGCATTCCGTCAAACGCGGGACTTCCGCTGACGGAAGCCGGCGGTATCGATCCGAACATCAAAGCATTCCGTCAGAGCGAATTCACCGTTGGATTCGAGCGTGATCTCGGACACAACTATGTCGTTCGTGCTCGCTACTCGTACAAGAACGTCGACCATGCCGTGGAAGACGCCGGTTTCCCGAATGATCAAGGTAGTGAGTACTACATCATCGGAAACCCGGGTGAAGGGCTCTATAAGGAACAGGCCGATGCGTTCGGACTCGAGGCCCTCAAGCCAAAGCGTCGCTACGATGCATTTGAGGTCGTTCTTGAACGTCGATTTGCTAACGACTACTACTTCAGCGCGAACTACACGTTGAGCCGCCTTGTCGGAAACTACTCCGGTCTGGCCAGCTCGGACGAAGAAGGTCGTCTTAGCCCGAACGTCAACCGATACTTCGACCAGCCGCAGGCCGGCTGGACGGCTGCCGGTGGTCCGGACAATGGTGTTCTTAATACCGACCGACCGCACGTTGTGAAGTTCCAGGGTGCTTACACGTTGGACTATAACAAGCGGTTCGGATGGGGTGAAAACCATACGACTGACTTCCTGCTGTTCGGTTTCGTCCAGAGCGGTACGCCGCTGACCTCGACGATCATCGTCAATGGTATCGACACGGTTGTTCTTAACAAACGTGGAGATATGGGCCGAACTCCGACAATGGCTCAGTTTGACGTGGGTGTTCGCCATCGCTTCCGCTTCGGACAGGACAACCGTTTCACGCTCGTCGGCGAGATGGACGTGATCAATGTGTTCAACCAGGCAGCGGCGACCAACTTCGGAACATTGGCTACCGATACGGAGTTCGATGTGCGAAGTCTGAACACCGACGAGGAGCAATTCGACTGTGCGCTCAATGACAACCAGCAGCCTTGCTATATCGCCGGTTACAAGAAGTTCCAGAGCGGCGGAGCTCCGAGCTTCGTGACCGACGGTAACAACCCGGCGTTCCAGTACCCGACGTATGGACTTCCGAGTTCATTCCAGGGACCGCGTCAGGTTCGTTTCGGCGTTCGCTTGTTGTTCTAATCGCCGGCTCAGGCCGCATGAAAAAAAGCCATCCGGAAATTTCGGATGGCTTTTTTATTTCTCTCCACTTCGTAAAACTAGCCGCTCGCCTTCGCCTTCTCTTCAAAATTTGCGATCACTTTCTCGATCTTCTTCTTCTCCTCATCGCCATAATCCGGCTTCGCCTTCAAGAAAAGTTTCAGCTCGCGAGCCGCATCTTTATAACGATTCATCCCGTTGCCGTATAGAAGCGCAAGTTCCCAGTGAACGTCGGACGACGTCCCTTCAAAGATCTCCTTTGCCTTGAGCAGTCGCTTTTCGGCTTCGGAATATCGCTTCGCCTGGCGGAGCATCGACCCTGCGAGCAAGAGACTTTGCGGTTCGACCGGATTGATCTCGAGGGCCTTCTCAACCGCCGTTAGCGCCTCAGCCTGATTTCCGAGCGAGTTATACGCTACACCCAGACCGTGCCAACTCTTATAAGCCCGCGGGTTCACCTCGACAGCTCCAGCCAACAAAATTCGCGCTGCATCGAAATGTTTGTCGCGAGCGTACTCCAGGCCGAGCAGCTCCAAGGCATCAAAGTATTTTGGAAAAGTCTCAAGGGCGGTCTTGAGTGCCGCGTACGCTTCCGTCCTTTTCTTTTGTGCGAAGTCCTCGGTCGCCTGCTTGTAAAGTTTGCGCGAGGATTCGGGTACATCCTGGACAAAGATCGCTCCCGTTACGCCGGGCATCACTCCTTTCCGCGGACGTAGATAGAAGTCGCGCTGCTCGCTCATCATTCCTGTGATCCGACGGTCGGTTCCCGTACCTCGCTGGAAGTTGTCGATCTCGAAACCCTGTTCCTGAGTCTCGTAGTCGGTGCCAAGCGGCAGTACCCGCACGATAAACCGACCCGCCGGGATCCCGTAAAAAGAATACTGTCCGGACGCATTTGTCCGCGTGCGCCGAATACTCTGAGAAAGATCGTTGAGGAGTTCGACGTAGACGTCGCCAACAGGTCTCCGGTCGATGCCAAAAACGATTCCGCTAACGCTATTTCCAAGTGAAGATTGTGCTCGGATGTCGGAAGATGTTACGAAGAGAATCGCGACGATTACCGCGATCACAAAGCCTCGGCCGCCGCGACGAACCACACTAAGGCGCTCAGATTCGATCATTGTAAGAGGACCTCGCTGACTGGAGTTACCCAGCTATGATACGCCCGCACGAGGATATTGAACAGTGAATAGTCTTGGCGACGGTCGCTCCGGTTCCGGTCGCTGTATTTAGAGTTGGGGCAAGACGATTTGCGACATCGCCGATGGCGAAAAGGTTTGGAACGCTTGTTTCGCTGGCAGTACTCACAACCACGTATCCGCGCTCATCAACCTCGGCCTTACCGTGCAAAAGTTCGGAATTGGGCTCTACGCCTATCCGGATAAGTACTGCGTCAACCGCTTGGCTCGATAGACGGTCATGCGTAACGCTGCGCAACTCGACTGACTCAAGTTTGGAGTTGCCGGAGATCCTCGTTAGCACTGTCTCGTTTAGCAGCGTGACGTTTTTCCTTTCGTATGCACTTTCAACAAACTCGCGCCGCGCGGTCGGCTCGCCTTTTCGAAACGCGACCAACACCTCCGAGGCGAATTCCGACAGCATCAGAGCATTCTCGAGCGCAGCATCTCCGCCGCCGACGATCAGCACCTTCTTACCTTTCACTGTCGATCGATCCCGTGCTCCCGACTCGATGAGTCCACTCCCGCGAAACTCATCCTCGCCCGGAATGCCAAGACGTCGACGTCTGACACCTGTTGCAAGAACGATCGCCTTACTAACGATCGAGGAACCGTCGGCCAAACGAATGGACATCGTGGATGGATCGATCGACGCCACCTCAGCGGATTGCAGTCGATCGAATTTAGAGTCGCGAATCGAGTTAAGAAAATGCGCGAGGAGTTCCGTTCCATTCGCAGCGGATATGCCGAGGTAGTTCGAGATAGGATTGTAGATACTTGCGACCTGACCGCCGAGCTCTGCCGAACGCTCGATCAGCACTGTGTCGAGTCCGAGATCGGAGCACCAAAGAGCCGCCGACATCCCTGCCGGACCACCTCCAATTATCGCTACCTCTACCTTTCTCATGACCTAATACACGATGTTTTTGTTGCGACTTTTTGTCAACGACACCTGCCGTTTTTTGTCAGTTTGACCGGTTCGGCGAAGAGTTCGGCCGAGCTCTCCCGGCAACTAACTTCAGATTCTACAGGTGTTCGCGTAACGCTACTACTCGACGTTATCGGTTTGCCCGATGGCACCCCTCTTGCTTTGGCGTTCTATTTTGACGGGTGCGCTCATGCCCGGCTCACTGCCCCTTCCCCTACCCGCATTTGAAATTGTATGAGATTAGAACTCGACGCGATCGTCCCAGCTCCAGCGTTTACGGCCGACGCCGACACTCAAGCTCGCGCGGACTCCGCAGATTTCGCAGAGGCAAGATCCAGCCTCAATCAAGGTATCAAAGCCGCTCAGGCCGGTAACCGGCCGCAGGCGCGTGTCTCGCTCCTCCTCGCGACGGAACTTGATCCGCGCAACGAGAACGCATGGCTCTGGCTAGCATCTATCAGCGAGTATCCTGAAGAACTTCTCGGATTCCTAAACAACGTCCTTGCGATAAATCCCGCGAACGAACGTGCGCTCGAATGGAAAGCGCAAACACACTCGCTTCTCTCGCGAACCTTCGTACAGCGCGGCATCGATGCTTCGGCAGAGGGTCAAAAAGAATTTGCTTCGGAATGTTTCCAGACCGCACTCGAACACGACGATCGGAACGCGGTCGCGTGGATGTGGATGGCATCGTTGTCTGAACTCAACGCCGACAAGGTCACCCTATTGAACCGTGCCGTCGCACTCGATCCCGAAAACGCCGAGGCGGTGGTTGCGTTGAAGACAGCGAAGGACGGAATTCTCAAAGACCGCCTCAGGGTTGCGAAACATGCAGCAGTCGCCGGTAACAATGCTGAGGCCATCGATGTTCTCGACGAACTGCTTCAAGTGGACCCGTCGTCCCTTGAAGCGTGGACGATGAGATCACATCTCGTCGAAGGCTTTGAAGAAAAGATCCGGTGTTTTGAAAGCATTCTCGCGATCGATCCCACGAATGTCGCAGCAACCGCCGGACGCGATTCGCTTCTCGCGTTATTCGGTACGACGATGCCGGTCATCAGCATGCCAGCCGTCGAGCCCGTGGAGACGCTCGCGACAGTTGAGCCGGTCGAAACCCCGAACGATTCAAATGTTGTCTTCGCGGATTTTGGTCCGACCGAATACGTGCCAACAGAACCGGCGGAGGTCGAAGCGATAGAGGATGATTACCAGTCTGCCGGACTCTACACCGAGCCGGTTCAGGCCGTGGCCGATCCTTATCGACCTGCCGAACCGACAGCGGTCGTAACGGATACCGATCAGCCGATCGAACAGTACAACGAGCCGTGGGTGTCAGTAGCGGATTCTCATGACCTCACCGAAGAAACCAATTTAGTTGCGGAGCCGGCCGCCGAAGAAGAACAAAATGAGCCACACTACAGTTACGAGGAGCCGTCTTATTCGGTCGCGGAAGAGGTTGAAGCACCTGTTGAGGTCGCTTCCGAAGGAGACGAGCTAGGCACGGAAGAGTCGCCGGAGTTCGCATTTGCTCAGCCTGCCGCACCGGCGGACGAGGATTTCGCCGCTGAAGGAGTAGTTTTGGCTCCGGAGCACAGCACGGTCGAATCATCCGACGATCCAGAGCCGGTTGCGTCAGACTACGGCTCAGCCGTAAGCGACTATCCCGACGACGCCACAGATCCCCAAGCCGAGACGGTAATGTTTTCATATCCGGAAGCAGCGGACGACTGGAACGCTCCGTCAACCGGTTCTTCGGACGCAAGACTTCGCTCGGACGCCGAGATCCCGATGCCGGTTGTCGATCTACCGCTTGCACCACCATCGTACGATGCCACACCGGTCACATTTGTTGAACCCCGTCAGGCTCCACATCCGGAGCATGAATCTGCTCTCTGTGCTTTCTGCGGAAACGACAACGATGCTCAGGCGATCTCCTGCGGACGTTGCCTCGCCGTTCTAACCCTTTCCGACCTCGAGATGCTTCTCGCGAACCCGAGCGCCGACAAGCTTCTGGTTCGTCAGGCTGTCGAAGAGATGGAACGGTACCGACTCGCTCGACCGTTCAATTCTGCCGAACTTGTCACGCTCGGTATCGGCCATCTAAATCTCAAAAACCTTCACCTTGGTTACGACTGCCTGTCCGACGCATCCCGCATGACACCAAACGATGTCGTGCTCGCGGGCCAGGTTAACTCTCTCCTGATCCGACTCGATGAAATACGGCAACAGGAGGAAGCTCACCTTCGCATGCCGAAGGGCAAGTCGATCCTCGTTGTCGACGACAGTGCGACGGTCAGGAAACTTATATCCGGCAAACTCGAAAAGAGCGGTCATGACGTGATCTGCGCGAACGACGGCGTCGAGGCGATGGAGCGTCTTGAAAACCTTGTTCCCGATCTCGTTCTCCTCGACATTAATATGCCGCGGATGGATGGGTATCAGGTTTGCAAACTTATTCGCAGCAACGACGCAACGAAGAATGTCGCCGTCGTGATGATCTCAGGAAAAGACGGATTCTTTGACAAGGTCCGCGGCCGCATGGCCGGAACGACCGGCTATATTACAAAGCCGTTCGGCCCCGAGACATTGATGAAGGCGGTCGAGATGTATCTGAGCGGTGAAGCCCCCGATCCTGAAGTTGAGGAATGACGGAGCGTGGTGACGTCGTCGAAGTTTAAATCGCTTACCGACAAATCCGAGACACTGCTTGCAACGATCCGCGGCAGTGTTCTCGTACGTTTGCAGGACGAGTTACTTCCCTCGCATCTCGTTGCACCACTCGAATCCGCGCGACAGCTCAACGCACTCGCGGCCGACTCCGGCGACGACGAATTCGCTGCTGTCGCCGATGTGCTGACGACATGGCTTGGATTATTAGTCACCGAAGCCGATCCTATCTCCGACAAGCGGTCGCGAAGCATACTCGATCAGATCTCCGCAGTCGAGGCTTCGCTTCTGGCGTTTAAGGGCCGGTCAGATACAGCGACACTCGACGTCAGCGATTTTGTCGACGAATCGTTTATCGAACTCGAATCTCGGGGTCGTCGACAATCGACGTCCGTCGAAAGTAGTTCCGACGACGAGTTTGAGATCGATAGTGAGATGGTCGAGGTCTTCCGCGACGAGGCCGAATCACTTCTCCAAAACATTCGCTCAAATCTAGAAGAACTTGCCGTTAATCCGGCGAATCAAAATGCGCTTTGGGAGATTCGACGCAGTGCTCATACCTTTAAGGGCGCGTCCGGGATCGTTGGTCTTAAAAAAGCGTCCGAGCTCGCTCATCGCATTGAAGATCTATTCGGGCGTTTATCCGAAGAAGGCTCGTCGACAAACCTACACATTGTTCCGCTACTGTTCGACGCGACGGAGTGCTTATCACTCCTTTGCGAATCTGACGCTGGTAAGGACGCCGAAGCACGCTTCGACGAAGTGTGCCAAGCTCTCGAAGGCATAGCCGAAAAAAAAAGTGACGAGACTCTAGCCCCGTCCTGGAATGACCTGCGGACAGCTCGAGGCGCGTCGAACCTGCCGATCTCGACGACCGCTCCGGCTAAGAAGACACGGATCGTTCGCATTTCGCTGGACGGCCTGGACGACCTTGTTTCTTACATCCACAGAATGGTGGCCGGACGACCGAAGTTTCTCGGGGAGCTCGAGAATCTAAGTACCCAGGTAAAGGAGTCGCGTTCAAACTACGACCGCCTCCAGAAGGCCGCAGGCAAACTCGACGACATTGCCGGTGGCGACGGACTTGGGCGAGGAGCACAGCACAGCTTCCGTCAAAGCGCGTACGAGTTGGCTGAAACGACTCGAGATGCTGCCGTCATCAACGTTGAACTCACCGAGGCGAAGAGGCAACTCGAAGATCTTGCTCAGCAACAATACTCGCTCCTTGAAGAAATGCATCAGCGCCTTCTACGGCTCCGCAAGGTCGAGTTTGGAACGATCACGACGCGACTGCAGAGGGCGGTCGGTGTGACCTGCGAGGAGGAAGGCAAGAAGGCCGAGATCGTAGTAGAGAATCCGACGACCGAAGTCGACACGCAGCTCATCGATCTTCTTATCGAGCCATTGATGCACCTGCTCAAGAATGCGATCGTCCATGGCATTGAGTCGCCCGAGATTCGACGCATGCTTGGTAAGAATGAAGCCGGCCGCATTCGTGTTCGCATCGATAATCGCGGCCGCGACGTGATGCTGAAGGTCTCGGACGATGGACGCGGCATTGCGTTTCAACCGCTTCTCGAAAAAGCCGTCGCGGCCGGAATCGTCGCTGAAGCGGATAAGGATCAGCTGACACGACGACGCCTTCATGACCTTCTTTTTATTCCCGGTCTCACGACGGCGGAGCGTCTGACATTGAATGCCGGTCGCGGTGTCGGGATGAGTATCGTGCGTGAAGCAGTCGCGGGTGCCGGGGGCATTGTCGAACTTGAGACCTCGGCCCAACACGGGACAACGTTCACAATTATTATTCCGTGCGCTGATGAGTCCCCTGTGCCTTCTTCGACACCGGCAGCAATCGAGCACTTCGAAAAGATCCGTTCAAGAGGCACGATCCTCATAGTGGATGACAGCCCGAGCGTCCGACTAGCGACGGCTCGGCTGCTCGAGACCGCAGGCTGGGATATCGCCGTTGCAAATCACGGCCTAGATGCCATCGACAAACTACGCGATATGCCTGTTCCCCCGGTGGCCGTTGTTTCTGATATCGAAATGCCGCTGATGAACGGTTACGACCTGCTTGAAGAGATTCGCCTCGATGAGGCGCTTCGGGAAATTCCGGTGATCTTTGTTAGCTCGCGGAACGCGAGTGGCGAGCGGGAAAAAGCTCTAGACGCCGGTGCAGAAGAATATCTGACCAAACCGTACGACGACAAACAGCTCCTCGCTGCCGTCGAGAGTCTGGCACACGCACAAGAAGAAGCACTCGTTTTCTAATGCTAACTTTTTTGAGGCGGCTTGCTGGGTCGGATCTCGATCTTGCTCGGCAGCGCGCGTTCGTCGCAGCGCAATAGGAACAGCACGGCGTCAGCGATGTCGGGTGGCTGGAGTTGCCATGCTTTTTCCGGACTCGCTTCGTCGCCGCCAAAATCAGTATTAACGCTTCCCGGACAAATGTAGCTCACCTTGATCCCGTCTTGTCGCACCTCTTGCATTAGAGCTTCAGTGAAACCGTTCAGCGCGAACTTCGACGCGTTGTACGCGGCCATCTTCGGATGCGGGTTCTGTCCGGCGAGCGATGAGATGTTGATTATGTAACCTCCGCCACGTTTCTTCATCAACGGGATGGCGTGATGGCAAAAATAAAACACGCCAAAAAGATTAGTCTCGAGAGTTTGGCGAAACTCCTCCGACGACAGTTCTTCAACGGTCTTTCCGAAGTAGCCGATGCCGGCGTTGTTGATCAAGAGGTCCAAGCCGCCGAAAGTGTCGACAGCTTTGGTAAGTGCCGCACGTACTTGGTCTTCATTTCGAACATCACACGCAACTCCGGCGACGTTCCCTTTCTTCGCCAATCGTTCGACCGCCGTGTCCAAGTCGTTTTGGTTGCGCGAACAGATAACTACGCTCGCTCCTTCCGCGAGCAAGGCTTCGGCAACCGCGTAGCCGATGCCTTTTGACGCACCGGTGACGACAGCTGTTTTATTTTGTAGAAGCATTTTCCCCGACTTGATTATTTGAGGTCCGACATCTCCTCGTCCTGTGCAAAGCGTAGCGTCGGCGCCTTTCTACGGCTCAACTCTTTCCAGACGATCGTGATGTTTCCATCCTCTTCCTTTCGAACGATGCGAAACGCGACGAGTAGATCGGCACGATTGTCTTCCTCGAGCTTCTTAAACATCATCACCGGATGATCGGGTCCGACTCCCTCCTTCGCCATCCGTCTTTCGAGATTGTTCCCGTTACGATACGCGACGATTCTCATCGCGTATGTCATGCCCATCTGCGGCAGAACACCTTTAGAATACTTGACCCCATCGGATTCGATTCCCTTAAGTATCGACGCATATTGCAGACGCGCGCTCGGAATATCGGGAGCCGGTTCGAAGGTGTTAAGAAAGCTCAGTTCGTTCGCGGACGACGCCAGATTTACGAGCGGGAGATTCCCGATTCGGGCGATGACGATCTGGGAAAAGAAACTGTCACCGATCAACCAGCCATCGTTGAAGTGAAGGTCCGGCGTGATAGCACCCGATCGGAAGCTGTAGGAAGAAGCACCCGGGACATGTCTTGCACAGGGACCGTCAACGCGGACTTCCATCCGCGACTCGCAGTTTGAATTTGGAAACAGACGAAAGATCCCGGTTCCGGGCTGGCTGAGAACATCCTGGTTCTCGATTACGTCGCTGACGTTGGGAGTGATGAGAGTCCTGATCCTATTGCGCTCATCCTCGGTCAGAGTTGGCGGTTTTTCTCGCGGAAGCTGAGCACTCGATCGGGCGTCGACTTCTGCCTGACGCATTGCCGTCCGCTGCCGAGCCTCCAGAGCGCGCTGAATTTGAATCTGCCTGTAAGCGGCCTCGTCTGCGTTCCTGGGCTGGCGTCTGAGATCAGGTGGGAGAGTTTGAATTTGCCCTGCGACATCGACGGATATCTGTAGTAAAACGATTCCCAGTCCGACAGTCTTCAGTGCAACTTGCAACCTCATCTCTCTCCTCCTTAGCCCGTAAGCTTCTTTTTCAATACTTCATTCACGATCTTCGGATTCGCTTTGCCTTGCGAGGCCTTCATGACCTGCCCGACAAAGAACCCGAAAAGCTTCTCATTTCCTCCGCGGTACGAAGCTACATTAGCATCATTTGCGGCGATTACGTCATCAATTATCGCTTCGATCGCCGCAGAATCTGACACCTGTTCGAAACCCTTTTCCGAGATCACGTCAGACGCCGGCTTTCCGGATGCGAACATCTCGACAAGAACTTCCTTCGCCTGATTGTTATTGATCGATCCCGAGTCGAGAATCTTGATCAACTGCCCGAGGCCTTGAGCCGAGACAGGCGACTCGGAGGCCGTCTTTCCGGAATTGTTCAACTCGCGAGTAAGCTCGGACAAGATGAAGTTCGCTGAGACACGAGCGTTACCCGACTCCTTCGCGGTTGTTTCGTAGAAATCCGCGAGATCGCGTTCGGAGACTAGCTGCGATGCGTCGGCGAATGAAACCTTGTATTCGTCCATGAACCGATCACGACGAGCGTCCGGAAGCTCCGGCATCTCGTTTTTTACTTTCGCGATGAACTCAGGCGAGATCTCTAGCGGCTGCAGATCCGGTTCCGGGAAATACCTGTAGTCGTGCGCGTCTTCCTTCGAACGCATGACTCGAGTCCGGTTGTTCTTTTCATCCCACAAACGTGTTTCCTGACTAACACCTTCGCCGGATTCATGCGCGGTTATCTGACGATCGATTTCGAACTCGATCGCTTTCTGCATAAAGCGGACGGAGTTCAAATTCTTCAGCTCGACCTTGTTGTTAAATTTGCTTTCGCCGACCTTGCGAACTGAGACGTTCGCTTCACAACGGAGATTTCCCTTCTCCATGTCAGCTTCACTCGCACCGACCCACTGTAGAGCGCGTCGAACGTGGTTTACGTAATCATACGCCTGCCATGACGTGCGAAAGTCGGGAGCCGTCACGATCTCACCTAGTGGTGTACCGGCACGGTTCAGATCGACATAAGAGTACTTATCTACATCAGGCAGACCTTCGTGGACATTCTTCCCGGCGTCTTCCTCAAGGTGCATCCGCTCGATATGGATCGTCATCGGTTTCCATTCCGACGCCCGTCCTGACGGATCGCGCTCCGACGTCATGATCGTGAGTGTCCCATTTGCAGAGAACGGCCTGTCGTACTGCGAGATCTGGTACCCCTTCGGCAAGTCGGGATAAAAGTAATTCTTCCTTGCAAAGATCGACGTCTCCTGCAACTCGAGACCGAGAGCAAGAGCCGCGCGAGCACCGAGATCGACGACTCGTTTGTTAAGGACAGGTAACGCCCCGGGTAATCCGAGACAAACAGGACACGTGTTCGCGTTTGGCTCGCCGCCAGTCTGGACCGCGCAGCCGCAAAAGATTTTGGTGTTGGTCGCAAGCTGGGCATGGATCTCCATGCCGATGATAGCTTCCCAGCCGTCTTTGATCATAAAAATAAAATAGCATCGGCAGTGTGCTAGTGCCCACTGCCGATGCGATTTTAAAGGCGTTGAGAAAGAAGTTTATCTTCCCGGGTAAACGCCGCCGGGCGTTATACGAACGGGGCCTGTTCCGTAGGTACCATAATTCCCAGGGCGACCGATCCGAAACGGATCATGCCAACGTCCCCATCGATCATAATATCCACGACCGTTTCTATACCCGCCGCCGTATCCAGGATAACCGTAGACGCCGGGATATCCATAAACACCCGGATAACCGTAGTTCTGATAGCCGTAGCCTTCACGCTGTTGCTGGGCAGCAGCGTTGGCATCGACCTCCGCCTGGAGGCGGGCGCCGTCGAGATCTAGTCGATCGCGGTCAAGCTGTATCCGTTCCTGGTCCTGCCGTGCGTGTCGAAGTCGTTCGGCCAGCTCGACACGTGCAGCCTGGTCTTCCTGTCGCTGACGCTCGAGTTCTTCCGGTGAAGGAAAACCAAGACGTGCGTAATTCTCGCGATACTCTCTGTCAGCCATCATCCTTTCGATCCGGTATTTCTCCAGATCCAGGTTGGTCACGGTCGGCCTTTGGCCAAACGCCGCGACCGAAAGGCAAACACAGAAGCAAAGACTAAAAACGGCCTTCCACATACTCCTACCTCCGTTGATTCGTACCCACATAATACACCGGACTTGGATTCGGCAAAAGCGGAATCTGATGCCTTCGCAACTTTATTTGAGCCCAGTGTGCTAGAACCCGAAACTTACTCCAAAACGGGCACTTACGCCTGCGGTCCTAAAGCCGTTCTCGAAGTACTCGTTATCAAAAAGGTTCTCTATGGTTCCGAAAGTTCGAATGGTGTAGTTGTTCCGATTTTTTCTCATGTTGAACGTGTAACCCGCCGTCAGGTCGGCCCGTGCGTTCCCATCAAACCGGTAGGTGTACTGCCTGAAATCGGTATTGCTGAATACAGGCGCGAGGTAAGAACTCGTGGCTAGCAGATCTAAGCTCACCCAGAATTTTTTGATGTGCTGAGTCGCGACCAGCGTGAACTGGTGATCGGGGATCCCAAATGATTTCCTGTCGGTGCTATCAACTATCAAAAAAGTCCGACGGCCATTTCTTACATCACTGTTCGTGAAAGTATACGAGGCGAAAATGTTCGTCGAGCTTGTGGGCTTGGCGTCCACGCTAAACTCGGCCCCGCGGGAATAATGTCGATCAAAATTGTAATAGACCGGCGCACCGAAATCGTCGGTCGGCAGATACGTGATCTCGTCCTTCACCTTTGTGTAGAACCACGTCGCTGATGCCTTCAAGCGATCGCCAAAAAGGAATTGCTCGATACCGGCATCGACGCCGAGCGACCGCTCGGGCTTCAACTCCGGATTTCCCTGTGGAAAGAATGACCCGAACGAGAAGAAAGTTCCGAACCGCTCGTACATCGACGGAGCCCGATAGCCATTGCCGACATGGGTACGGAACTTGGTACCTGTTTTTTGAAGGAAGTAGGACGCAGCACCGTCGAATGTGTACGCGGCCGGCGGTGACGAGAACGTGCGGTTTACGTAAGGACCATCGGTCTGGCTAAAGCTTGGGGTTCCAAGTTCGAACCACTGTGCACGGACCCCGCCGGCGAACTGCAGATTTCCGTCGAGCAGATGAACGAGGTGCTGCGCGTAAAGCGTATTGCTATGTTGCTCCGCTTCCGTCCGGAACGGGCCACTAAAGTCCGAATCGCCCTCGTTCCGAAAATTTTCCGACTCGAATTCGTAGCCGCCCGTGAACGTGTTTGAACCCGAAGGCGTCCACACGGCATGAATGTTTGCCGTGTGAATCGTGCCGCCGAAGATGCTAGTGAATTGACTTTGAAAACCCGGGCCGAGAGGTCCGTCGTCGTTGCGGCGATCGGTCACCATGCCTTGGTAGTGTCCCGCGATGGTGAGGTATTTGTTCACGACATGGTTCACCACGAACTGACCGCTGAAAGCTTTCGACTTCTGGATGCTGTCGGGATCGTCCGCGTCCGGAATGAAATTCACACCTTCTTCCGCATCGATGATCGTCGCAGTTGAAGGCGGCAGTACGCCGAGTGTGTCGGGACTAACATTCAGACGAACTTTCGCACCCGAGAAAAAGACGCGACCGGAAACGGTGGTTTGGTCCGTCGGACGAACATCGATCCGTGACTGAAAGTTGTTGTTATCGGCGTTGTCGTTTCCGTCGATTCCTTCTGTATACGCAGTTCGCGAAAACGCACCGCTGATCGAGACCTTGTCGTTGCCGTACGAGAGATTTGTTCGGAAACGTCCGAGGCCCAGGCCTCCGAGCGCTCCGGATACCTGCCCGTGAAACCCGTCCTGTGCAACGGGGGTTTTGAAATCGATCGTACCGCCGACCGCGTTCGTGCCATAAAGCGAACTGCCCGAACCTCGGAGAACCTCGATACGGTTGACGCTTGTCAAAGTAATGTCGCTTAGAAACGGAGTCGCGTCCCCGGTGATCGCACCCGGATCGCGAAATCGAATTCCGTCCAACAGTACGGCGGTGTCTTGATTTCGAAGACCGCGCGACTTGATAGAAGCCGTTCGCCCAAAGCCGCCGAGTTGCTGCACACGAAAGCCGGGTATCGAACGAAGCGCGTCGATCAGTGTGAAGTCAGCCCGATCGCGCATTTCTTGGGCATCGATAACGTCGACAGTTTTGGAAACTTCTTCAAGTGACTGGGAACTATCTGCCGAGACGGTCACTGTCTCGCGAATAGTCATAGTCCGGAGAGGAACTTCTACAGGACCGTTCGTGCCGGGAACAACCGTAATTCGCTTTTCTCCAAACATGGAGAAGGCAAGGGCTCCGCCGTCCGCAGTGATCCGGTACTCTCCCGGGGGAATGTTCTCAAAAACAAACTTACCCTCAGAATCGGCCTCGATCGAAAAACTGGTCTTAGAATCACCTACTGAAGTAAGTGTCACCTGGGAGCGGTTTACGGCCGTTCCGGTAACCGTTGCTAATTGCTGCGCGGAGATGGCTGTCGTCAAGCCCGCCAGCAAGCAGAAAGTAATGAGTATTTTCATTTCGTTGTCCTCTTCTGCCCACACGCAGAATGGTTCTAAACCGGACAAACGATGCGAAGTTCCCGACTTCTCGATTTGGGATTGGGGATTTCGGATTGCGGATTTATAAATCCCAAATCCGAAATCCCAAATCCCAAATCGGGTCACGGTTGCGTGGGCAGTGCCGGACTTGCACCGGCTTCCTTCACCTTGTTCGTCTTCTTTAGTTCGTCGTTCGTGGATCATAGTTCGTTGTCGCGATCACGGACCACGAACCACTAACCACGAACACACGAACCACCATCAATACACCGTCGTCACTCTAACCTTCCCGCTCGCGGGATTGGCGTCGAGCAACACATCAACTCCATAGACTTCCCGAATGTTCGCCGTGTCCAGAACACGATCCGGGGAACCGGTCGCCACAAGCTGACCGTTCTTCAGCAGCAGCACCCGATCAGCAAACTCGGCCGCTAGATTCAGATCGTGGGTGATCACCACCGCGGCGACGCCCGCGTCACGACAACGCTCTCGTACGAGATTAAACATCAATGCCTGATGTGCAAGATCGAGGTTCGCCGTCGGCTCATCGAGCAAGAGAATTCTCGTCTCTGCGGCCAGTGCTCTCGCGAGCACGACGCGTTGTCGCTCTCCGCCGGAAAGCTCGTTCATCAGACGCTCGCCAAAGCCGCCGAGGTCACAATCTACCAGCGCCTTTCTAGATGCCTCGATATCAACCGACGTTTCCCAACCGAACGCCGCCCCTCGTGCGAATCGACCCGCGAGAACAAACTCCGTGACCGTGATCGGAAACTTCGTTTCGTTCTCTTGTGCGACGACCGCGATGTTCCGGGCGATCTCTCGTCGTGAACGTTCGCTAAGCAGTTTCTCGTCGAGCAAGATCTCGCCCATCTCAAGCGGAACCGTTCCGTTCAACGAGCGAAGCAGTGTCGTCTTTCCGGCGCCGTTCGGACCGAGCAAGGCGATCGTCTCCCCGGCAGCGACCTTCAAGGACACGTCGTGAAGGACCTCGCGATCCCCGAACCGCACGGAAATGTTTCGAACTTCGAGCATAAAACGGACGACAAACTTCAGTTTGTCGCTTTCTGCAAACTGAAGTTTGCACTCCGTCGTCCTAAAGTCTTCCTGACCTATTCAACAGATATATAAACACCGGTGCCCCGATCAACGCGGTCACAGCCCCGACCGGCAATTCCCTCGGTGCGATCGCAACACGCGCAATTGTGTCAGCTAGCATCACGAAGATCGCACCCGCGATCGCAGACATCGGAACAACGAGACGGTTATCACTTCCGATGGCGAGTCGAACCAGATGCGGAACGATCAATCCAACGTATCCAACCGAACCGCTCGCCGCGACCGCGGATCCGACGAGCAGGCTCGCCATCGCGAATACGAGCATTCGAACTCGTCCGACCTCAACACCGAAGTCCAAGGCGTCGCGTTCGCCGATCATCATCAGGTTTAGCGACTTGGCCTGCGATGTGAGAACAAGCGTTCCGATCACCGCAGTCACGAGCGTCAGATAGAATCCGTTCATCGTGGCTTGCGAAAGATCGCCGAGCAGCCAAAACGTAAATCCCCGCAGACGCGCGGCATCGAGTAGGCTCGTCAACAAAACGATGATCGACGATAGAAATGTCGTCACGATCACACCCGAGAGTACCAGTCGTTCGACATTCATCCCCGCACGGCTGCGAGCCATCTGGTACACGACGAACGTCGCGAGAGCCGCGCCGAAGAAAGCCATCAACGGGCGAGCAAAAATAAACTGTTCAAAGAACACGAACGCGAGCATGGTCCCGAGCGCAGCTCCGTTCGAAACACCGAGCAGGTACGGCTCAGCAAGCGGGTTTCTTAACAGAGCCTGAAGCGAAGCACCCGCGACAGCGAGACTTGCTCCAACACACGCGGCCAACAGAACACGCGGCAAACGAATATCGAAAAAAATCGCACGCTGCGTGTCATCAAGATCAAAGAGCGTGAGCTGCTGACTTCCTATCGACACCGCCACGGCAAGCGTCATCAGTAGCGACGCCGCCAACACTATCCAAATCAATACGCTGCGGTTTGGCATTTAGCTGTTCGCTAGTGGCTCTCGGCAAGCTTCGCAGCGATCTCCTCCAACGCGTCGACAAGTCGCGGTCCGGGTCGGGAGATAATGTCGGCATTAACACGATAGACGCGCCCGGTCTTCACGGCCCTTGAATCCTTGAACGCTGGATTAGGCTCCCGATTATCATCACTGTCGGAAAGAATGATCACGTCGGGATTTTCTGCAGCTGCCGTTTCCTTGCTAATTTTCGGGTACGCCGACGGTATATGCGACGTGACACAATATCCTCCTGCATCCTGAATAACCGGACTCAGAAACGAGTCTTTGCCGATCGTAAACAACGGCTCGTTCGAGATCTGTACGAAGACCCTCGGCGAAGGCCGAACGCGCTCGCGACGTACCTTCGCCAGCCGGGCATTAAGCGAAGAGCTAACGCGATCGGCGGTATCACGGGTGTCGAAGAATGATCCGAGCAGCTGAATGCCCTGAAGCACCTGATCGAGACTAGAAGAATTCTCCACGTAAACGACGATCCCTTGCTCGTCGAGAGTTTCCATGTAGGCCTCGAGCTGCGATGCGGTCGAGACGAATACAACTTGGGGCCTTAGAGCCAGAATCTTTTCGAGGTTCGGACTTTGAGTGTCACCAACCTTTTCGATCGACGCTGTTTCAGCCGGATAGTTACAATACGTAGTTACTCCCACAAGGCGGTCCCCCGCTCCCGCAGCAAAAATCATCTCGGTCATGCTCGGAGCAAGCGATACCGCACGCTCGATTCTCATCGGGAGCCTGACCGTTCGTCCGAGACTGTCGGTGACTGCACGAGTCTCGCCAGATGACGGCCTCACGTCACCAGTTCGGCATGCCGCCGCGAAGGCAACACAGATCAAAAACAAAATTGCGATCTTACGCATCTACAGAAAGTGGCCTAAAGGCAGGACTCAAAACAATCCAAAATCCAAAATCTAAAGTCCAAAATGAAAACGGCCCTGTTCTCCTCGAAGAAAACAGGGCGTTCGTAATGCCGTGCTCGCCTCGAATGTCTGACGCGAACATTCACTGGGCTAAGCTTCGAGGCAGGTTCCCGACTTCCGATTTTGGATTTTAGATTTTAGATTTTAGATTGAAACCCCAATCCAAAATCCAAAATCAAAAATCCAAAATCAGTTCACGGTGACGCGATCGTGCGGGATTCTCACCCGACTTCCTTGTCACTCGAAGCAGCTATCGATTTTCAAAGACAGGGTGATTATCATTGGGCAGCGTCATCGAAGTCAAACCTTCCAACAAACGGAAAACTCAAAACTAAGAGCTGAAAACGGTTTTGAGTTTTCACTTTTCAGTTTTCAGTTTGTCGGAAGGTATCATCTACGTGACAATGTCCGGATCACTAACCATTGACGGTCTTAGTTATTCTGCCGAACCGATCGATATCTCGATCCCGCTTCAGTTCAACGGACCGCAGCCGAACGCTTTCGGTGTTGAGCCGGCGATCTCAAAGCCTTGTGTCTCCGGCGATCTTGTCGGTGACACCCGACAGGGCGGCAGCTGCAACTTCGAGCGGTACACGTTTATCCCCCACTGTAACGGAACGCACACCGAGTGCGTCGGTCATATCACGAAGGAGCGAATCGCGGTTCGCGATTGTCTTCGCGATGCGTTCATGCGGGCGCTAGTGATATCGGTCGATCCGGAACCGGTGCATGATACGAATGACACCTATTCGCCGTTGGTGAATGACGGCGATCTATTGATCACCGAACGGGCCGTGGTCCGGGCGATGCCCAAAGCGACGCGACCCATAGATGCGTTGATCGTACGTACTCGACCAAACGACGATAGCAAACTGACCTGTCGATACGAAGAGGACATTCCGCCGTACTTCACAACCGAGGCGATGGAATTCATCGTGCAGATCGGGGTCGAACACCTTCTCGTCGATCTGCCATCCATCGACCGTCTCTACGACGCCGGACGACTTCTAAATCATCACGTGTTCTGGAATGTGACCGAAGGCAGTTTCGAGACGACAGAGGAAGCACGTCGAGACAGCACGATAACGGAACTGATCTATGTCCCCGACGATATCAACGACGGGCATTACCTTTTGAATCTCCAGATCGCTCCGTTCTCGTCCGATGCGAGCCCGAGTCGGCCGCTTCTCTTTCCACTCACTGACTAAAGCAACGCCAAGCGCAAAATTCGCGACAAAGTTTCGATGCAGAAGTTCGCAACGATCATATTCGTCAACATCGTCCTCGTTATCTCGTCAGCGGCTCAGTCGTACCTTGTAGACATCAAGCGCGAATCCGCACGGTCTGACAAGTTTACCGGCGGCTCGATCGCCCGGGCGACGCTCGAACACGGAAACGACGATCTAAGGATCACGATCAACGTGCCCGCGTTTCAGATGACTCTCTGGCAAGGTGGTAAGGAGCTACGAAGCTATCCGATCGGGGTCGGGCTGATCGAATATCCGATCATCATCGGTATGCGTGAGGCGTTGTCGGTGGAATGGAACCCGGTTTGGATCCCACCGTCGAGCGATTGGATCGAGAAGTCGAGCACCGTGAAACCCGGCGAGATCGTGCTACCGACCGATCCGCGAAATCCGCTTGGCAAAGTGAAGATCCCGCTCGGTTACGGTTACCTGATTCATCAAGCAAAAGGGCCGGGCGACATGGGAAGCCTCGTCTCGCATGGATGCGTTCGTGTTATGCAGGCGGACTTGTACGACCTTGCCGAGAAGATCGTCGCGGCGCGTTCGCTCGATGTTTCATCGCGACAGATCGCTGCGGCCAAGCGAAATAAGAAAACGCTTGTCGCGACTCTTGAGCCGACGATCCCGGTCGAGATCACATACGACACGATAGTTGTCGAATCAGGTCGTCTGAACGTCTATCCGGATGTTTATAACTACGGTCGGAACACGGTCGCGAATGTGAGAACGGAGTTGAAAACAAGCGGCGTCGATGATCGGCGTGTGACAGATGCGGAGATCAAGCGGATGATCACGGCGGCGGCCGGAAAACGAAAGTTCGTGGTCGATACCGCGTCGATCGAGAAGGGGAATGCTCTGGTTAACGGGAGGACGGCGACGGTCGTTGCAAGTAGGCGGTAGACGGGAGACAGGAGACAGGAGACGGGAGACGGGAGACAGGAGACAGTAAGTCGTATCGATGCGAACTTATCGCATACCGTCTACCGACCGGGAACGTATTCCCAGTGCCACGGTTCGTAGAAATAATTATAGAAACCGAAACGGTGTGCGTTCTTGACGAGCCATTTGTAGGCCGGTGTCTGAACCTGGATCATCCGATTTGAATCAAGAGTCTTCACCGGTTCGCCGCCAACGTAGATATCCAATGCATGGCCAGTCGAGTGCGGACTATTCTTCGCAAGCGCCGCTCGACCCGCGTTTGGTTCCTTGCGGCGAAGCTCGGCTTGGTATTCCGGCGAGCGATACGCCGAAACGATCCGCAGGAACTTCTCGCCCGGAGCCAACTCCCCGTCCGGCGTAAATCTCATCTCAGTCTTCAGATCTTTCGCCGCCGCTGCGATCATCTTTTTGTACGCAGCGTATGTCTCGCGTTCGAGCTGTAACAGATCGGGCGAACGCGTCGGGTCATAGAACTCGACTATCGGGGCCGACAGAAGCGCGTCCGGAGTTGTGAGTCCCGACCGTCCGAGACGTCGCGATTGCCAATACTGTCGAAACGCTTGCATTGTCGGCTCGTCCAATACGCCACTAGGCGACATTCCCGCGTCTCCCTGCCATTCGGAAAGTGCGAGCGCGAACTCTGAGGAATCGGGCGAAGCTTCGGTGCCAATAGTCTGAGCGATAAGCGGAATGTAAATATTCCAGCCGGTCTGAGTCTTACCAAAATTCCAGGCGAGCGTGTTGCGAAGCGTGGCATTTCGCAACGCCGCTCCCGCGAAAGCAGATTTATTCTTCTCGACCTTCGTCACCGCTGCCGTCTGCTTAACACTCGGACCCGTAACGCGAGGCCGCTCCTGAGCGTAGACATCGGAGTTCAAGGTGACGTAGACGACGAGACAGCTCAAAAGACTTACTGCCGCTGCGGGGACTAAAACGCGCTTCTTCATAAGGTAAATCGAAGAGGTGTGATGCCGACCCTTTGTCGGCGGTTCGCCCGTTTATTTTACAGCATTTTCTATCGCGGATTTCAGATCGGGAAATTTGAAAGTGTAACCCAAATCATTAAGACGTTTAGGCTCGACGCGAGTGCTGTGTATCAACAACGCGTCGCCCATTTCACCAAAGACAAGATTCACTGCAAACTCCGGAAGCGGCAGGATCGTCGGCCTATACAACACCTCGCCGAGGGTCTTTGTGAACTCCTCATTCGTTACCGGATTCGGACTCGCAAGATTGACAGCTCCGCGCAGATTTTCGTTCTCAATTGCGAGATTGATTATCGCCACGACGTCGTCGAGAGAGATCCAACTCATCCACTGCTTTCCGGTACCGATCACACCGCCGACGCCGAACTTGAACGGAGTCATCATTGTCGCCAGCGCCCCGCCTTCGTTTGAAAGCACGATCGATGTTCTAAGTAGAACGGTCCTGATCCCGAGGTCCTCCGCTCGACGCGACTCCGCTTCCCACTCCCTCGACACATCCGAAAGAAATCCATCGCCAGCTCGACTCGCCTCGTTGACGATCTCATCACCGCGGTCGCCGTAGAAACCCATGGCCGAACCCGAGATGAAGACTTTAGGTTTTTGTTTTAACTGGGCGAGGGCATTGACGATGTTTCGGGTTCCCTCGACACGGCTGTCACGGATCGCTTTCTTCTTTTCATCGGTCCAGCGAAGACCCGCGATATTCTCACCTGCGAGGTGAATCACCGCATCGAGTCCCTCAAGCCGTTCGAGATCCTCTTCGCGAAATCCTTCTTCGACGGTCCACTGAATCTGATTCGGTTTCTTCGGTTCACCGCGTCCGGCGAGGAGCAGTTCGTGCCCCTGATCAACGAGCGATCTCTGCATCGCTTTTCCGATCAACCCGCTCGCACCTGTAATTAGGATTCGCATAAAAACGGACGACAAACTTTAGTTTGTCGAAACCCCCGGACGACAAACTTTAGTTTGTCGAAACTCCCGGACGACAAACTTTAGTTTGTCGCAACCCCCGGACGACAAACTTTAGTTTGTCGAAACCTGCAAACTAAAGTTTGCAGTCCTATTTTCTCAACTTATCCTGCACAAACCGCACCATCAAGTTTATCTCGCGCTCCGTTAACTGACCACGAAACGGGACCATTCCATTCCCACCGTCGGCGATGTGCTGATAGATCTGGGAATCTGTCTTGTACTTGAAATCACCCTCGCGGAGATTTGGTGTCTGGCGGCCATCCGCGAGCGTTTTGCCCTCCGCTTCAGGACCATGACAGATCGCGCAATTTTGTCTGAAGAGGGACGCTTCGTAATCTTTACTATCGGCGATCACGTAGCGTTTCGTGGCTCCGGAATCGAAACACGCGAGACCAAACGCGACAAAGCAACAAACCAAAAACAACTTAGCTCGCCGCATTGGTCTGATTCGCCTCTTCTTCCCTCAACGCTCGTTTGAAGATCTTTCCCGTCCCGCCGATCGGGAGGCTGTCACGAAATTCTACGAAGCGAGGATACTTGTTCGCCGCGAACTGTTTTTTGCACCAATCGAGAAGTTCCGACTCAGTCAGCTCCGCTCCCTGTTTGAGCACGACGAACGCTTTCACTTCTTCACCAAGTCGTTCATCCGGCACGCCGATCACTGCACATAAAGAGACCGATGGGTGAGTGATGATCACCTCCTCGAGCTCGCGTGGATAGACGTTGTAACCGCCGCGGAGGATCATGTCCTTCTTTCGATCGACGATCGCAAGATAGCCATCCTCATCCATGATGCCGACGTCGCCGGTGTGAAACCAACCATTTCGAAACGCTTCGGCTGTTGCTTCGGGTCGTTTGTAATAACCCTTCATCACATTGGTCCCGCGGATCACGACCTCACCGCGTTCGCCGCGTGCGACTTCATTGTCGTCCTCGTCAAAACATCTCACGTCGACACCGAAGATCGGCTGTCCGACCGTTCCCGCCTTCCCGGGTTTCTCGAAGTGGTTGCAGGTAGCGAGCGGCGATGTTTCCGAAAGACCATAGCCCTCCATCACGCGCACCTCGAACTTGGACTCGAAAGCTTTCATCACTTCAACCGGCATCGGTGCGCCGCCCGACGTGCAAACTTTCATCGTCTCCTTGATCCCACTGATGTCGTAACCGGTCTCCTCGACAAACTTCAATATCGCCCAATACATCGTCGGCACGCCGACCCAAAAATGCACCTTCTCTTTGATCATCGTGTCGAGCGTGACCTGCGGATCGAACCGCGGCAGGAGGACATTTCGATTACCGCCGTAGATGTTGGTGTTCATTTGCACGGTCTGGCCGGTCGTGTGAAAGAGAGGAAGCGTGATCAGACACGTTTTTTGCTCACCGTCCGTGAAGTCGAGAACGGGCAGGTGGATCAGATGCGTCGTGGTTACGTTCGAATAGAGGTTGAGATGAGTGAGCTCGGCACCTTTTGGCTGACCGGTCGTGCCGGATGTATAGAGGATCGCACACGTGTCTGACGGAGCCGTCGGATAGGTCTCGAATGTTGCGGGCCGGTCGAGCGTGATTGCCGAAAGAGTACGATGCTCGGGAAACGGACTCGTCGCATTCGGGTCCTTTGTCATCACGACGAGGTGTTCGCAGGTATCGACCTGGTCGAACGCCTCTTTCACACAGTT
>DATEOJ010000231.1:0-3308 GCA_035274235.1 Pyrinomonadaceae bacterium | reverse complement strand
GAAGCCAGTCCTGTTTCCGAAGCGGTCATAGCCGAAGGTTTGTTTCCACGTCTCGTTGCCATTACTCGTCTCTCTTGCTTCGTTGAGGCGATATAGCGAATCCTGTTTGTAGCTCTGGACGAACGGATGAGTGAGCCCCTTGAAGCTGAGAGTCTGCCTCGCGACATTCCCGGTGTTCTTCGACTGGTCGACTGTTCCGTCCGCTTGGAGCTCGCCGTACTCGTATCCAAGTTTCCACCGATCGCCAGATCCTGGACCATTGCCAAGTGCAAGCTCGGTTACCTGCAGCCGTGAATTGAACTTCGCATTCTCCCAGAGTCCGTTACCAAGTTTTAGTCTCTCGATCCTTCCGTCAGGCGTATACATGAAAGAATTCGCATAGGTCTTCTCGATAGCGCCGGCATTTGCGGTTCCGTAAATTCGAGAAAGATCTCCGTCAGACTCAAAGTCGTTCTTAACCTTTCGAGCCGAAGGATACTTTTCTTCGATCAATGCGCCCGAGAGATTGTAGGTGTACGTCATTGGATTCTGATCGTCTCCATACACAATCCCGTCAGTGACCTGTCTGCTCCTCGTCAAGCGTCCGAAATTATCGAACGTCATGTACTCAGTCGACGAGATGCCGTTGCTGACCTTCGTCAGCTTACCCTTTGCGTAATTCGGCGACTGCTGCTGACCGAGACCCTTTCCGTCGTAGGAGAAGTTGACGGACGGAGTGGTCTGACCCGCCGGCTCACCTGAGTAGCTTCGTGTTGTTACACGACTCGCTTTGTCGTAACTGCTCGTGATCGTAACGCCGTTTGCGTCGGTCGCAGTCAGAACATTGCCAGCTATGTCATAAGAGAAACCTGCGGTCCATTGCCACGTAGTGTTGTACGGATCGGACATCGCAAGACCCGCATTAGGCTCCTGCTCCGGCTGCTTGACCCTGATAAGACGGCCAAAAGAATCGTAAGTGGTATGAAAAGGTTGGGTGCGTGGTGAAGTGAGCGGTGCATACATTTGCAGCGGTTCTGCGTCGGGAATATCCTTATCGCAAGCTGGGCAACAGGATGCGCTGCTGACGCTTTTGCCCGCTTCCCGAAGAAAGCCTCCGAGAGGCGGGTATCGCTGCGGGTCGTCTCGAGTACGCGTATAGGCCATGTCCCTGGACAAGAGCCTGCCGTCGTAGATGAGAGTCCTAGCCGCACGCGCCCACTTGAGCCAAGTATAGTCCCGGAGCGGGTCTTTGCAAGAAGATTCGGCATGGTCTATTACCCGAGCTCGCATGAATAGTTGTCGCCCGCCTCCGGCGGTTTGCCCAGTCGATAAACAACAACGACGACAGGAGGTAAACACGCGATGACATTCCTTTCAACTGCCGCGAGCACACTCGAGGGCGAGAGGTACTTCGGTCTCGATCTGGCAAAGCGCGAGACGCAGCTTGCGGTGCTCGACTCGACCGGAAGCGAGGTCCAACAAAAACGGTTCGCCAGTTCACGTGACCAGTTCCTTTCACTGGCCGCGGAGCTGCGTGGGGGTGACACGGTCGCACTCGAGGTAACGACGAACGCGATCGTGATCGCACGGCTCATCCGGGATAACTCGAAGGCCAGGGTCATCATCTCGAACCCGGTCAAGACACGCATCATCGCCGAGGCCCGGATAAAGACCGACAAGATCGACGCACGCGTTCTGGCCGAGCTCGCACGTGTCGGTTATCTACCCGAGGTCTGGCTCCCCGACGAAGACACCGAAGGCCTTCGACAGTTCATCACCGATCGGACATCTCTTGTGAGAAGACGGACCGAATGCAAGAACACTATCCACTCGGTTCTACATCGCAACCTGGTACGTCACGAGTTCAAGGATCTCTACGGCAAGGCCGGCCGCGAGTTCCTCGAGGCGCTCATCATCGGCGATGCTCCGCTTTCTATTCCGGTCCCTGCTCTTGATCGGCTGAGGATAGGTTCGCTGCTTAACGAGATCGACCGCATCGACGCACTTGTTGACGATCTTGAAAGCGTCATTGCATCTTATGTCGCAGTTCGCCCGCACTTTATCGAGCGACTCGACCGGTTGATGAGCATCCCCGGCATCAATCTCGTTACCGGTGCCTGCATCATGGCCACCATCGGCGATGTCACACGCTTTGCTGACAAGAAGAAGCTGGCTGCCTATTTCGGGGTGGTCCCTTCTACAAAACAGTCCGGCGATACTTCCCGAAACGGCCGCATCACAAAGCAGGGACGTGCCGAGGCCCGCTGGCTCCTGATCGAAGCAGCCGAGGCACTTCGCAAATCTCCCGGTCCAATGCGTGCTCTTTATCGCCGCATCGAGCGCAAACGCAACCACAACGTCGCCGTTGTCGCCGTCGCACGAAAGCTCATCGAGCTCGTGCATCACCTCCTGATAAATGAAGAGGACTACGTCTATCGCATCCCGCGCCTGACGCAGGAGAAGCGTGCCCGGTGGCGGTATCTCGCACGGCAGAAGACTGGCGTTCGACTCGCTTCGGCCGCTCGAAAGATATGCGGACGCACTGCTTTGTACGGAACAGGCATCGGCATCCAGGGACGCAAGCTTAAATCGATGATCGCGAAGCAGGCCGCAACTAGCGCCGAACGGCTCTATGAAGCCATCGTCGAGCAAAGAAGTAAACGCTTCGCCGATCCATCGACTCCACTGATTGCCGCCTCGGACCTCGTCTTCGATCCGACACAGCCAGAGGAGACCGACTGGGAACGAATCCTAGCGCGTGCGACGTCCGACATCATTCGCAAACAAAAGAGGAGACGTCAGACTGACAACTAACCAGTTCAAAGAACCACAGCAAAAAATCCTTCGATATGGGGACAAAGATCAGATCCCCATTACCCGAGGTCTGCTCAAAGTTTCGAAATAATATGCTTATCTCTGGTTGACCTTTTCATGAATAATCCCCTTCGACCGGATCATCACCTGTGCTTCCCCAGTTCTGCGTGACCTGCTGCGACCACTGTCCGCCCATCACCCACCAGCCGCCGGTCGACGGTCGCCAAACCGCGAGATCCGCTGGCGGTGCTTCCTGCGCATTGGCATCGATCTGAGCTAGTAGCCGTGAGCCCGCGTATAAATATTCACGGGATAGCTGAGGAGTCGGTGTCGGCAGTGGAGCGGCGAGAGGATTCCAACTGCTTCCCGCATTCTTCGCAAGCGGCCGCCCGAACCATCCGATTCTCCTTCCGGTTAATGAATCGGTCGATGGGAACCATCCATTACTTGCAAACACTCCAATCGTCAGCAGCGACAAAAGCGCGAACGCAGCTATCAGCCATTTGCTCCAGCGA
>DATEOJ010000230.1:0-6885 GCA_035274235.1 Pyrinomonadaceae bacterium | reverse complement strand
ATCTACGGTTACCCGACGCTGATCGATGGAGGACAGGTCACGGCTCCGCGAGTAGCGTTTAGAAACTTACAAGGTCAGCTCGATGTCGAGAATAAGGGCGTCCCGCCCGACGTCGATGTCGATCTTGACCCGAAAGTCTGGCGAACCGGGCGAGACCCGCAACTGGAGAAAGCCGTAGAGGTCGCGATGTCTGAATTGAAGAAGAAGCCAATGCGGAAACCCGCCAACGGACCGTTTCCGAATTACCAGACGAGACCATAGTGATTCGACCTACAGAGTTGATGAACGGGCACCCGGTGCCCGTTTTTTCTTTCGGCCCTAATTCGCATTTGAGGAATCGCACATGGTCGAAGGGTAAATATCGAGCCGTAAAGTCGTTTTTCATTTTCATCTGGACAATACTCCTAGAACCGTGTTAGTTTTCACAAATCGGGTAGTAATTGGTAAAACCAATTAAGTTTTTTGCAAAGCCACGTCGGACGGTTAAGCGGTTCACCTTTGTCCAGTTTGGGGGACTTTCAGGGAGAAAAGGGCTTGATTGTTTTTTACGATAGTGGTAATTTGCTCGGGACAATCCTTACCAGACAGTTCGATCAGCATTAAAGAGCTCTACTTTTTGAAATTTTAGAAATCGGTTAAGCGGTTTACCGAATGTAAACCCGGCCTCGTATCCCCATAAGAGGACCCGAAGGATTGCGGAACCGACTCAGTATCCGCCGTCGAAACCGCATTGAAGTATCAAAGAAAATACTAGCTGCAGCTAGTGGAGGAAATTTATGCGACTTGCTCTGACCTCAGTACTGTTACTTCTCTTTTCCCTGGCTACTATTGGTCAAACCAACAAAGGCTCAATCACAGGCAGCGTGTCCGATCCGCAAGGAGCCGCCGTGCCCGGAGCGACTGTCACGATAACAAACGTTCTGACCCAAGTAGCGATAAAGGTTGAAACTTCAAAAGACGGAATCTACGTCGCCCACAATCTTGAGCCCGCGCTGTATGACGTCACGATCGAGGCGGCGAACTTCAAAAAGGCCGTCGTCGAAAAGGTCAAGGTTGATACGGCATCTAGTGCCACCGTCAACGTCGGCCTCGAGCTTGGTAATGTGGCGGAGCAAGTCACGATCACCGCGGACCTCCAGATGGTCAACGCCGATTCCGGCACGATCTCCCAGACGATCACCGAACGACAGCTTAGAGATCTTCCCTTGAACAACCGCAGCGTTCTTGATCTTGCCGTCACGATGCCGAACGTATCAGGCGACACAGGAAGCGAAGACGTCGACGCGGGTTTCAGCACGCCGATGCCCGGGTTCAACCTGAGTGTCAACGGCGGACGCCCCGGTAGCACGACGATGCTTGCGGATGGCGTGAATAATACCGGCGTTGGACTTGCGAGAGCGGTGGTTAGTTTTTCACCGGAGACCGTCCAGGAATTTGCTGTTCAGAGCTCGGCCTACTCTGCAGAGTTTGGTACCACCGGCGGCGGCGTGATCAATATCACGACTAAGTCAGGCGCGAAAGATTTCTTCGGAACCGCACTTTGGTATCACCGCAATCCGAAAACCAACGCACGTGCGTGGAACCAGGGCTCGGCCCCGCGTCCGGCTAATAACCTGCGCAGCAATCAACTGTCGTTTACGGTTGGCGGTCCGATGTTCCTTCCGAATCTCGGCGAAGGTGTTCCGTCGCTCTTCGACGGTCGCAAGCGCGGATCATTCTTCTTCTTCGCAGTGGAGCCTCGTTGGAGAAACGACTTCACGCAGGGTGTCGGACTTGTCCCGACTGACGCAGAGAAGACGGGTAACTTCCGGGATATGAGAATGACGCCGAGCGGTTGGCTCCCGGCAAACGTCGCGAATCAGTACTACCCGACCGGTCTACTTCCTGCCAATGATCCGAGTCACTACATTTATCAACAGTTCACGATCAACGCCGCGGGTCAATATGTTCCGATCATTGTCCCAGCCGTAGCGGGTAACCAGTATTGCCCGTACGGGTCGGTCGCCACACTACCCGGCGGAGTCCCAGGAGAAGGGTACTCTGTAAACTCAGCCGGTCAGCCCTACTGCACCACGGCGCAAGCGCTAGCGCAGATAAACAACAGAGCAAATAACCCAAACCTGAACGTTATTCCGGCCGCGTTTATGGACCCGATTGCCGTGCAGTTGATGCAGAACATGAATCCGGCCGAAGGGTATTTTCTTGACAACGGACTTGTCCGCAACCTTTTCACGCTTCGCGAGGCTGAGCAGAATGAGACTCGCTTAACCCTTCGCCTCGACCATAACTTCACCGACAAAATTAAGGGCACTTTTCGTTGGACAAAGACTCCGGCAGTCGGTATACGAGCGGCGACCGGCAGCGACATCAACGGCAATACCGGTGTGTACAGCGATGCCGAGCAGTACCTTTTCACGCTCAACAACATCATCACCTCGAACATGTCGAACGAGGCCCGCTTCAACTACACCCAAGGAAGTTTCAGCGAAGATTTCTCGCCGGAGTTTTCGATCATGGGCGGACGAAACTTCTCGAGCGAACTGGGAATCGCAAGTCTTACGTCAGGCGGTATGCCGTTGATGCAGATCAGCACCAACGACAACCAGTACGCGGCGCCGGATATCGGTTCCGGATTGAGCACGAACAACTTTAACAAAGAGAAGCGATACGATTTCAGTGACACCTTCTTCTGGACCAAGGGGAACATGACGTGGAAGATCGGTGGCAACTGGAATATGGCCAAGCTCGCCGTCACCCCGTTCTTTGCTGCGTCCGGAGGACGTTGGCAGTTCCGCCGTCTTCAGACAAACAACAGTCCGGCCGGTGTTCCCAATAACAACAACCTGAACAATGCCAGCAATGGCGGAAACAGTCTGGCGAGTATGCTTATCGGCGTTCCGAACGTCGTTGCCTATCGCCCGGTTTTGTTCAACTACGACTATCAATGGGACAGCTATGCAGCGTTCGTTCAGAACGACTGGAAAGTCAGGTCAAACCTAACCCTGAATCTCGGTCTTCGCTACGCGGTGCAGAGGCCGCGAACCGAGGAGCACAATCAGCAGGGAGTCTTCAGACCTGATCTCGCCGTTACCCAGAATTTGACTGAAGCCCAACGCCGTGCGATCGCGACTGCGGCAGGTGTTCTGGCGGCTAATCCGATTCCGACTTATGTGCCGACAACGGCCTCGATCGTGCCCTTCGCATTTTCTGGCGAAGGCGGAAGATCGCGACATATCGTCAAGACCGATTGGAACGGTTGGGAACCCAGACTCGGATTCGCATGGAGCCCGAAGGGACTCAAGATCTTCGGATACGATTTGGAAAAACGAAGCTTCGTCATTCGCGGCGGTTTCGGAATTTCCCACGCGCCGATCAACGGCAACAACCGAAACGCATTTCCGGATTTTGGAGGTTTCACGGAACCCGGCACGATCAAACCGACAACCGCGGCCGGAAGCGCTTCAACCGGTACGCAGTTCCCGCTACAGCCATTCCGTCTCTCGGGCAACAATCCCATCCAGGGATCGTCGCAAACGCTAAATCAGCTTCTCGGGACTGACGCGAATGGATTGGTCTTCAACAAGGCCGTTGTCATTCCGGGTATCGCTGTTGATATCAACGATCCGAACTACGGCAAAGTCCCGATCGCACAAAACTGGAACGTTGCCGTGCAGTGGGAGCTCTTCAAGGATTCAACACTCGAGGTCGCGTACGTTGGCAACCGCGGTGTTCATCTCTTCACTCCACAGATCAACATCAACCAGCGCGACATCGACACGATCGGAATTCTTACGGCGAATAACATCAACCCGACTGCGAACGTAGCCGATCCGCTCCAACGCACACCGCTTCTTGGTGGAACAACGGCGATCCAAACGCAAATCGCGAGTTTGTTCTCGCAGTACATGGGCTACGAGCCGTTGAATAAATATTTCAATGCGAACTCGAGCAGCATCAGACACGCGGTCTATTTCGACTTCAGACGTCGTGTAAGTCGCGGACTAAGCTTCACCGCGAACTACACATACGCAAAGTCGTTTGACGACTCGTCTGACGCGAGCCCGGATGTTCGTGTTCTGACCAGCGGCTCGGTGCGCGGACAGGTCGCACTCGGTGGAAACCTTGACGACGATTGGGCTCCGTCAGCTTTCGACACAAGACACGCGTTCTCGAGCACGTTCACTTGGGACCTTCCATTCGGTAAGGGTCGACAGTGGTTCTCGCACGCACCGTGGTACGTCAACGGACCGCTCGGCGGTTGGGTGCTGTCGGGCGTAGCGAGAGTTGTGAGCGGCAACCCGTTCCAACCGTTCATCACGGATCCGAACCTTCTCGGTGGAGCTGGGTTCAATCGCGTCGTTCGTCCGGATCTTGTTGAGGGCGTTCCGCTCAAGAATCCGCTTTGGGATCCGGGATGTAGAGTCGGTAGCGCGGGAACTGCGACTGGAGGCGGATGCGAACCCTACGTCAACCCAGCGGCGTTCATGCGTCCTCCGAAGGGGCATCTTGGCAACTCTCCCCGAACCTTGTCGATCACCGAACCGATGCGAAGCTACTTCGATCTTTCGATCCAGAAAGACTTCCCGATGCCGTGGATCAGCGACGAGGGACGACGAAGGATCAACTTCCGCATCGACGCGATCAACGTCTTCAACATGCCGAACTTCTACTTCAACAGTCGTGGTAACACACCGTTTGGGTTCGGAACTTTCCCGGTTGAGTTCAATGGCGCCGAGTGTATTGGTAATGTTTCGATACCTACGCCAACGACAGGCAATTGCTCGGCGGGCACGCGGCCCTCAGTTATCACAGCAGGCGAATACGACGCATGGGCGGCATTCAATGGACAGCCGGCGTCCGGTACTCCGGCCGGAGCGGTGATCTTGGGACAGATAAGATCTATGGTGAATGGCGTGAGGCTTCCCGAGCGACCCGGCCAACCGGCTGGAGCCGGTGCCCTGCCGGACGCTTTCTACTCGATCCAAGTTCCGGAAGGATTTGCGACGAGGAATTCGCTTGCTTACGACATCCGAACACTGGATGGATTTAAACTCTGGCGTCTCCGTAATAACTACGACGGAAACTTCGGCAGCTTAACGAGCGGCGCGGTCGCGTTCGGCAGCCCGAATCCGGGAACCAGTCAGCGATACATTCAGTTTGGTATTCGGCTGATTTTCTAGTAACCGTCCATCTCGTTAGTTTTGTTCTTTGGATCAGCCTCATTACCTGGTTAATGAGGCTGATTTTGTTTTCTGATCAAGGGCATATGAAGATCTACATTCCGGCACTCTTTTTCATCGTCTCGATATTCTCGCCAGCCGCAGCTCAGACTGCCGATCTACCCCGCGAATGGGTCGACGCAGACACTGGGCATCGGATCGTCCGACTTTCCGAGGAGGCGGGCAGCCAGTCATTTTACTTTCATCAGAACGGCTACACCGCGAGCGGCGACAAGCTAGTCTTCTCGACGCCGAAAGGTTTGTCGACATACAACTTCAAAACGAAAACGATCGAGCAGATTGTCGAGGGAAGAACCGGCGGCGTTATCGTCGGACGGAAGTCGAGAAAGGTTTTTTATTGGAAAGGTGACTCGATCTTCGAAACGAATGTCGATACAAAAGCGACCCGCGAAGTTATCAAAGATCCGAAGCTGAGAAGCGGTTCGGGGCTCGCACTGAACGCCGACGAAACGCTGCTCGGCGGAAGCATGATCGCGGGTGAAGTGCCCGAAGAATTTCGATCGGGCCGACCACCGACTACGCCCGCGGCGACGCCGACTCCAATCCCGGGAGCGCCCGTCGGACAAGTTCCGGCGCGGGATAACTATCCTGGCAAGGGCGACATGATGGAGCGACGACTCGCGGCCAAGATCCCGATGTCGCTCTACAGCGTCAACATAAAGAGCGGCGAACTAAAGATGTTCCATCCCGCTACCGATTGGCTGAATCATGTCCAGTTCTCTCCGAACGATCCGACGCTGATGATGTTTTGCCACGAGGGACCGTGGCATAAGGTCGATCGTATCTGGACGATTCGCACCGACGGCAGCGATCTGAAAAAGATCCACACGCGAACGATGGACATGGAGATCGCGGGACACGAATTCTTTAGTGCCGACGGCAAACAGATCCTCTATGATCTTCAGACACCGAAGAGTCAGGTCTTTTGGCTTGCATCTTATGACATCAAGTCCGGCAAGATGACAAAGTACAGCCTGACAAAGCGTGAATGGTCGGTTCACTTCGGAATAGCACCGGACGGGAAATCGTTCCTCGGCGATGGCGGCGGTCCGAACAGCGTCGCGAAAGGAGACAACGGTCAATGGATCTATCTCTTTCATCCGAAGGATGGGAAGTTTGAGTCGGAGAAGTTGGTGAACCTCGCGAAGCACGACTATTCGCTCGAGCCAAACGCCACGTTTACGCCGGACGGCAAGTGGATCGTGTTTCGTTCAAACATGCTCGGACCTACACATCTCTACGCGGTCGAGATAGCGAAAGCAAAGAAGTGAAAACCATCGCCGTCGTCATTTTGTTTGCCCTCTCGATCGTCGCGCAGGTGAAAGACGACGCGAGACCGGTCGTCGACGATTCGCGAACAACACCGGCGCAGATCCGAGATCTAAAGTTGCCGACACTCTGGATCGTCGGCGACTCAACTTTGAACAGCAACGCCCCACTTCGCGGTTGGGGGCAGGAGCTCGCTCAGTTCTTTGACTTGTCGAAGATCAACGTCGTCAATCGAGCGATCGGCGGACGCTCGTCTCGCACGTTTCAGTACGAAGGTCGTTGGGACAAGGTGCTTTCCGAACTAAAGAAAGGCGACTTCGTGATTCTGCAGTTCGGACACAACGATGTTGGTATCTACAACGATCCAAAGTCGAAA
>DATEOJ010000229.1:0-8050 GCA_035274235.1 Pyrinomonadaceae bacterium | reverse complement strand
CCTTTGCATTTTCCTGAGTTAGATCTTACCGGTTAGGCATCCCCGGCTCTTTCGACGCACTCGCTTTCGCGCGAGCGGCGTCCAACGCCAACTGACGTGCCTGGGGAAGAAGTTCTATCGCCTTCAACAGCTGATTGTCGTATTCGTTTGAAACCTGAAGCGAGGTCGTCGTTCCGTAAGCAGCGGTAACGATCTCCGAACGAAGTATCCGCTCGATGAACTCGCGCTCGCGATCGATCTGCGCCGGTGTGTATTTGTATTTATCAACGGCGAAGGTCTTGAACCCTTGGTACAAACCGTCCGGGACCGGAAAGTCCGTCGACTTTAGGTCGTAGTCGAACAGGATCGGCTTGTCGACTCTATACGTCTCGTAACCCTTGATACGACCAGCCGACAGTTCGAGTGCATATGCGAATATCGGGTTGACCATCTTCTGCTGGTAACGTGCCCGCTCGATCGTAATCGTGTCCGGCTTGATCTCAACGTCGGGCGTAATACCACCGCCACTGTAGACGCTGCGACCGGAATCGGTTTTGCTTTCCGCACCCTTGCCACCCTTGACCGAGTGTTCTGGTTTGTCTTCGCTCCTGACACCACCGTTGGTGTAGTAGTCGTAAAGATTTCCGTCGGAATAATCGCGTTGGATCAAACGACCCGATGGCGTCTCATACTTGGCGATCGTAAGAAGAAGCATCGAGCCGTAGTCCAGGACAAACGGATTCTGCACGAGGCCCTTTCCGAAAGTGTTCTCACCGACGATCAATGCACGGTCATGGTCCTGAAGAGCTCCGGCGAGAATCTCCGACGCGGACGCCGAGTTTCGGTTTACGAGAATGACGACCGGCATTTTCTCCGGATTTGCATTCTCGGCCTTGTACGGTTCAGTTGTTCCATCGAGTCGTCCCTTTTGCGTAAAGACGGTCTGTCCCGTTTCGAGGAAGGTCTGAGCGACGCGGAATGCCTGTCCGACAAGACCGCCGCCGTTATTCTTAAGATCGAGAACCAACTGCTTCATGCCCGCCGCCTTCAGCTTTTTCATCGCGATCTCGAATTCGCGGTGTGTCGTCTGATTGAATCCGCCGGTCATGGCGATATAGCCAACACCCGGTCGGATCAAGTAGGCCTCGGAAATCGACGGCTGCCAGACGGCGTCACGGACGATCTCGACCGCCTCACGCTTGCCCGTTGCATACCGCTCGACGATCAGTTTTGCGTGCGTCCCTCGCGGACCGCGAAGAAAATTCCGGACTTCCGAGAACGACTTGCCAAGCATCGAGGTGCCGTTCACATCGACGATCTTGTCACCGTATCTCAGACCGACCTTATGAGCCGGGGCCCCGTCAAACGTAGCTTTTATATAAGTCGCGAGGACGTTCCCTTTCTCGTCGCTAAGATCGCCGATAGTCGCACCGATCCCGTAGTAGCGCGAGCTCTGATCAGTTCGAAACTGCTCGTACTCTTTCGCGTCGAAGTAATTCGAGTGCGGGTCGAGCGTGTGGAGCATGCCATCGATCGACGACTTAAAAACATCGTTATAGCTGATCTTTTTGCCGACGACGTGATTGCTTTCGATGATCGACAGAGCTTCCGCGACATCCTGCTCGATGTTCTCGACAGAAACTCGCTTCGACGTCTTGGGTGCCGAGAGCGGGTTGTTCGGACCCGACTTCGCGACGGTCGACGGCGTCTGCGAGAAAGCGTTTGTGACGATGAATAGGGAAAGAGCGACAGCGCTGAGGAAATATGAAGGCTTTTTCACTACTAAAACTCCTGGAAATCTAGCGAACCCTACGTACAATCTCGGAAATAATAACATCCATTTGAGGAAATTGCGACGCAAATAGTTGCTCCGCAGTTATATAGAAACCTGGCTTGGGACGAGACGCATAGGCTTTGGAGGGACATCGATTTACGCTACACTTATCAAGCTTTCCATCACCTGTCCGGAGGAAATAAATGTTCATTCGCTCGCTCCTAGCCTTTGCGGCTATTTCTATCTGCACGGCCTCAGTTTATACGCAGACAAAGCTATTACGTTTCCCAGATATTTTTGGCGATAGGGTTGTATTTACATATGGCGGCGACTTGTGGACGTCCCCAACGACCGGCGGAACCGCCTCCCGACTCACGGCGCATCCCGGTGTCGAGACATATGCGAAGTTCTCGCCCGATGGAAAATGGATCGCCTTTACCGGACAGTACGATGGTGACGAGCAGGTCTATGTCATCCCCTCCACGGGCGGCGAACCCAAACAACTCACGTTTTACCCCTCTCGCGGACCGCTCGCTCCGCGTTGGGGATTCGATAATCAGGTGATCGGTTGGACGAAGGACGGCAAGATCTATTATCGCGGCGGCCGGGATTCGTGGTCGCTGCCGATTGCACGTCTGTATGTGGTCTCGCCGAACGGCGGTCCGTCCGAAGCATTACCGATGCCCGAGGCCGGGTCCGGAGCCTTCTCGCCCGACGGAACCAGGATGGCTTACTCCCCGAGGTTTCGTGACTTTCGTCCCGAGAAGCGCTACTCAGGCGGCCAGGCAAACAAGCTGTATATCTACGATCTGAAAACGAGTGATGCACAGCTGATCTCGGACAGTCCGTTCGCCAGCCGCGATGCGATGTGGATCGGCAATGACGTTATCTACAACAGCGATAAGGACGGGAAGTTCAACCTTTGGGCATACGACCCCGGATCAAAGAAGACGGTTCAGGTTACCAAGAATCGCGACTGGGATATTCGATGGCCTTCGTCGGACGATCAATCGCGAATCGTCTATGAACGTAACGGCGAGCTCGAGGTTCTTGACGTCGGTTCGAAAAAGGCTTCGAAGCTCTCGATCGTCGTCCCGGACGACGGCATCAACAAGCGGCCTCGTCAGGTGAACGTCGGGAATCGGATCTCGTGGTTTGGGCTAAGCCCGAAAGGCGAGCGTGCGGTGTTCAGCGCACGAGGCGACATTTTCACAGTTCCGATCGAAAAGGGCGGCACGCGCAACCTTACTCGTTCTTCGGGGGCTCACGACAGATTTCCGACCTGGTCCCCGGATGGCCGTTCGATCGCGTACATTTCTGACCAAAGTGGCGAGGATGAAGTTTGGACTGTCGCTCAGGATGGCGCAGCACAGCCGCAGCAGCTCACGACGGGTGGATCGGCGCAACGTTACGCGCCCCAGTGGTCGGCCGACAGTAAGAAGATCGCCTTTGGTGACAAGAACGGACGCGTCTACGTCGTCACGGTCGCGACAAAGCAGATGCAGATGATCGTCGATGCTCCCAACGGCCAGATCACCGATTACGAGTTTTCGCCAAAAGGCAATTTCGTTTCTTACTCGATGACCGGTCACAGCGGCGTGCAGTCGGTTTACATTTGGAGCTCCGAAGATAACAAGAACTATCGAGTGACGCCGGAGATGTTCACGGCACACGACGCGACGTGGGATCCGAGTGGCGGTTATCTCTACTTCCTGAGTGACCGTGAGTACGCACCGATGATCTCGGGAGCTGAATTCAATTATGCGACCAACCGTTCCGATTACGTCTACGCACTCGCTCTGAAGAAGGACGCTAAGAATCCGTTCCCGGCAGAGAGTGATGAAGTCGCGATCGCGGAGGAGAAAAAGGAAGGAGCTCCGACGGCCTCCCCGTCACCCGCGGCGTCGACGCCTGCCGCCGAGAAGATCGACTTCGACAACATCGAAAGCAGAGCTGCAAAGGCGCCGATCGGTGCCGACAACTACGGCGGTCTGACTGCGGTAAAAGGCTTCCTCGTTTACAGCGTTAACGCTCCCTTCTATTACGGGCGTCAAGCCGATACTCAGTCTTCGATTCGTATCTACTCGCTCAAGGACCGGAAAGAGACAACACTCATCAGCGGCAACGGTAATTTTGTCCTGTCTGCTGACGGCTCGAAGTTTATTTCTGCAGCTCAGGGCGCGTTCTTTACGATGGATGCAAGCCCGCAGGGTGAGCGTTCAAGAAAAAACATCGCTACGAGCGGGCTTGTCACTGAGGTTGATCCGGCGAAGGAGTGGCGACAGATATTCTTTGAAGTCTGGCGACAGTATCGCGACTGGTTCTACGCTCCCAACATGCACGGTTACGACTGGGCCGCGATCCGCGACGATTATCTCAAGTGGCTTCCTTACGTAAACCATCGCTCGGATCTGAACTATCTCTTATCCGAGATGCAGTCGGAGCTTGCGGTTCAGCATGCGTACATCGATGGCGGCGACTTCAATCTTCCCCCGCGTGTTCGCGTCGGACTAACGGGTGCTCGTTTCGAGGCTGACAAGTCGGCGAACCGGTATCGCATATCGAAGATACTCGCCGGTCAGAACGAAGAGGATATTTATCGATCCCCGTTTACGGAGGTTGGCTCCCAGGCGAACGTGGGCGATTACGTGATCGCGATCGACGGAGAAGACGTTACCACCGACCGCGACATCTACTCGTACCTTCGCGGCAAGGCCGACAGCACGATCACGTTTACGTTAAACAGCACGCCGGCAGCGCAAGGTGCACGAACGGTGACGATCCGCCCGCTCACGAGTGAGTCTGATCTCGTCTATCTCGACTGGATACAGGAAAACCGCCGACGCGTCGATCAACTCTCCGGCGGACGTCTCGGTTACCTGCACATTCCTGACATGGGCGCCGCAGGTATACGCGAGTTTATCAAGTGGTACTATCCGCAACTTCGGAAGGAAGCGCTTGTTGTCGACGTCCGTGCGAACGGCGGCGGAAATGTTTCGCGAATGCTGATCGAGCGTTTGCGTCGCAAGGTTCTCGGTATCAATTACAACAGTTTCAGCGAGGACGGGAACACTTATCCCGATGGCACGTTTGCGGGACCAATGATCGCGCTGCTCAACGAGAACTCGGCATCGGACGGCGACATTTTCCCGTACATGTTTCGCGAGGCCGGTCTGGGACAGTTAGTTGGAAAACGGAGTTGGGGCGGTGTGGTAGGTATCTCGAACCGGGGAACACTTATCGACGGCGGAGTCGTGAATGTTCCGCAGTCAGCTCTCGCGAATCCGAAGGGTGAGTACATCATCGAAGGCTACGGAGTAGACCCGGACATCGAGGTCGATAACGATCCGAAGTCGGTCATCGCTGGAAAGGATCCGCAACTCGAACGAGCAGTCGCCGAGTTGATGAAGAAGATCTCGACACCGGTAAAACTGCCGGGACGTCCGAAGGATCCTGTGAAGACGCGTCGGCTTGAGTAGTCGTAATCAATCAAAGGATGCTCGGAAGGATCGTTACTGCTTCCGAGCATCCGTCCGTCAATCGCGTTAACCAAGATTCGCAATCTCCTCGTTTCCGATACAATAAAAACGGATTCTCGTAAGAAACATCGCGGATGAGCCGTTTACTCGAAGTCGAAAATCTCCAAACACATTTTCCTACGCGCGCCGGTTTGGTTAAGGCGGTCGATGGCGTTAGCTTTCAAATCGACGCTGGAGAACTTCTCGGTTTGGTTGGTGAGTCAGGCTCTGGAAAGTCGATCACTGCCTTATCGGTGATGCGACTCATCTCTCCGCCGGGAAAGATCGCCGGTGGTTCGATCAAGTTCAAAGGCGAAGAATTAACGACTGCGACTTCAGAGCGTTTGCGCGAGATTCGTGGTAACGACATCGCGATGATCTTTCAAGATCCGATGACGTCGCTAAATCCGGTTTATACCGTGGGCGAACAGATCGCGGAAGCTTTACGTCTGCATCGCAAGCTCGACCGAAAGGCGGCTTGGGCGGCGTCGATCGAGGCGATGAAGGAAGTGGCGATCCCTTCGCCCGAACGTCGTGCGAACGACTATCCGCACCAGCTATCGGGCGGAATGCGTCAACGCGTGATGATAGCGATGGCTCTCGCGTGCGATCCGGAGTTGCTTATCGCGGATGAACCGACGACCGCCCTCGACGTCACTATCCAGGCTCAGATCCTCGAACTTCTCGACGAACTTCGTCGAACGCGAAAGCTCGCGGTGTTGCTCATTACCCATGATCTCGGAGTCGTTGCCGAAACCGCGGACCGGGTTTGCGTGATGTATACGGGAAGGATCGTTGAAGAATCGGGAGTGGAAGAGATCTTTGCAAAGCCGAAGCATCCGTATACCCAAGGTCTGCTACGCTCCGTTCCGAAGCTGACGGCACATGACCTCGAACGTTCGACACGGCTTAAGACTATCGAGGGAGTGGTTCCTTCGCCGACGAATCTCCCGCCGGGTTGTCATTTCGCACCGCGCTGTGAGTTTCGGATGCCGCGATGCACTGAAGGCGAGATACCTCTCTACGAACTCGACAACGGCGTGAAGGTTCGCTGCGTGCTTTACGAGGATGAAGAAGGTGACGAGGTGGAAGTAGAAAAGAGTTTTTCAGCGACAGGATAGTACCGTTTAGTCCGTGGTTCGATTTTCGTGTTCTTGTTCGTGAAATTTCGTGTGAGTTCGTGGTTCCCGAAGCCCTGCATTTTCTGGAACCACGAACGAACACGAAATTTCACGAAGAAGAAGGTTAGAACTGGTAAGCATGTCTTCATCAGCAGTCACAGAAACATCACGACCGCCATTACTGGAAGTACGAAACCTCGTTAAGCATTTTCCCGTCGACAACAGCGACGATGTCGTGCAGGCGGTGGACGACGTTTCGTTCTCGATCCGTTCGGGCGAGACGCTGGGTCTTGTCGGTGAGTCGGGGTGTGGGAAGTCGACGGTTGGTCGAAACATTCTACGCCTGCAGGAGCCGACAAGCGGGGAAGTTCTCTTTGAAGGAACTAACATCGTCCAAATCACCAACGATGAGATGCGCGGACTTCGACGCGAAATGCAGATCATCTTTCAAGATCCGTACGCGAGCCTCAATCCTCGATTGAGTATCCTGTCGATCATTGCCGAGCCGTTGAAGATCCATGGCATCGGAGACAAGCCCGAACATCGCGACCGCGTTGCGGATCTGCTCGAGAAGGTCGGTCTGGATCCGAACTACATGAACCGCTACCCGCATGAGTTCTCGGGCGGACAGCGGCAACGAATCGGGATCGCTCGAGCTCTGGCGCTAAATCCGAAACTTATCATCTGCGACGAGCCTGTCTCGGCGCTCGACGTCTCTGTGCAGGCGCAGGTCGTCAATCTTCTTCAGGACCTTCAGAAGCAGTTCGGGCTGACATATCTTTTTATTTCGCATGGTCTCGCTGTCGTCGAACATATTTCAAATCGTGTTGCTGTGATGTATCTCGGAAAGATCGTCGAGATCGCCGACGCAGAAGAGCTCTACAAGAATCCACTTCATCCGTACACAAAGGCGCTGTTATCGGCGATACCGGTTCCGGATCCGAAACAGAAACGTGAACGCATCGTCCTGCGAGGCGACGTCCCGACTCCGATCAATCCGCCGTCAGGCTGCAGATTCCGGACGCGATGTCCGATAGCAATCGATAAGTGCGCGCAGGTTGTGCCGGAGTTACGTGAGATCGTACCGGGTCATACTGCAGCCTGCATCCGGGTTGATGGATATCAACCCGCGTAGGACAGGTCCTTCTCAGTGATATCTGGCTTGAGTTAATCGAGTCTTGAAACGACAAACAAGGACGGGCCGGAAAGCCTGTCCTACGCTTGTACTTGAAACAGTAGTTTAACTCGTGCCGTAATAGGTTTCGATCGACCACGCTGCGTTCTTCCATGTGCATTACCGAACGCGCTCTATTAAAGGAGAACAAGTTGAATGGAAAACCAGGAAACCCCTGAATGGCAGGCTCCGCCTCCGCCCCCGCCCGAGGCTCCGAAAGAGCAACCTGAAATGTCGGAAGTCGGGACGCTCTTAAATATCTTTTTCGAACCGGGTCGCACGTTCGAAGATCTTCGTCGTAAACCACGCTTCATACTCGCGACGATCATCGTTGCTCTGCTTGTGACCGCATGGAATTTTGGTCTGTATTACAAGTTTGGCGACAAGGCGGTTCGCCAAGTGGTAATCGAGCAGATCGAGAAAGCTCCGCAGGGAGCTTCGATGGCCGCTGAGCAGAAAGAGACGGCGGTTAACATCAACATGA
>DATEOJ010000228.1:0-15525 GCA_035274235.1 Pyrinomonadaceae bacterium | reverse complement strand
ATGTCCCTCAACGGTTATTCGCATTTCTTCGCCCGAAGGAATGTCCTGAACGACGATCTGCTCACCGCGAACCGACGCGAATGAATTACCGTTCGGAGCCAGGGCCGGAAATGTTAGATCGCCGGTGAACGTGAGTTTTTGGAAGTTTACTTTTTCGATCGGTGTCGCGGATCGACCCGCGTCGCCCGGATAGAAAAAAGCGACGCCTGCCAACGCAATGGTTCCGAGCAGGAGAACTGCGATGCCAAGACCGAGCATCGGTAAAGACGAGGGGCGCGAAGCGGGAATCTTGGCTTCGTTTCTCGGTTCTATTTCGTAGGGATCGGATTCGCGGTCCGGCACCGCGTAAGCGTCCCGGAAAGGTTCTGGACCTCCATCCGTTCTTTCGACTATGGTCACCACGGCCGCAAAGCGATAGCCGCGACGCGGTACCGTTTCAATGAGGTTGGATTCGTTGTCGTCGGTTCGAAGGATGCGGCGAAGCGTGTAGATGTTTTGCGTCAGGTTTGATTCCTCGACGAAGGTGTCGGCCCATACCGCATCAATGAGCTCCGTCTTCGACACGACATGGCCATGGCGTTCGACGAGGATCCTAAGCGTTTCGAAAACCCTCGGAGCGAGGGGCACGGGCTGTGTCCCGCGTCGCAAAACCTGCTCCGCCGGATCGAGGCGGAACTCACCGAATACGTACAAGTTGTTGGCCTCGCGATTCATATGCGAATTGAGAACTTCTTGATAACTAATTGAACGAGTTCTTGAGGACTTTTGCGTATCCGCCGATCTAATCTTTCACGCCCGAACATTCTACGCCAACTATCAAGTGCCGCAAATAAACCGGGCATAGCGTTTATGAAGCCGCTTCTTATCTTGTCTGTCATTGCGTTTGTGAGCTTTTGCAGCCGTCCCGGCGAAAGGGTGGCCGTAGCCGATGCCTGTCAAAAAGACGACGGAACGCTGCTCTTGGTCGAAGGATTTTTACGACCTCCGAATGTGATGCGGACGAATGTGAATCCCCAGACAGAATTGATGACCTACCAGCTCGTTCTCGTCGATGGCTCGGATGAGAAGAGTCCTTCTATCGAAACGGCGGTATTTGGGACACGCAGCAACCGCACGAACCGAATAGCGGAGTTGTCGCCTGAGGGATTCACGGAGAGCGATCTGCGGATAATCACCGACAGCGGCGAAGTTGTCGGGTCGCTGGATCGCCTGAGGATCACGGGGAAATTATCTAAGGATGAGAAGGATCAGTTTGGCGAACCGTGCATTTTGAAGATCGAGAGGATCGAGCGGCCGGATCTGCGGTGAAGCTCTTCGCGCACCGAATTCGGTCTAGAGACCAAAGTAAGGAGTAACAAAAGAATGAGAAGAAGAATCATGTTGTCTATCGCCCTGGTTTTAAGCGTGGCGATGCTTACACTGCTGAGATCCGACTCGAGCGTTCAAGCTGAATCACCGAGGAGATTTGTTACGGATACCGGTGTCGTAACTCTGGGTCCGAATCAATCTCTCCGCATGACGGTAGCCAGATCAAATGCGGCGACCGAAGATGATGGACCATCGGTTCAGCACATCTTGCAATTTACGCAAATGACCTACGCGGAAGACTCGTGCAATGGAAATCTGTGTAAGCAGACCGTTGCTTCGGTAACTACTTCGGGCGTCATACAACTTCTGCCCGGCGAATCCCGATGGGCAACATTTCCGAGCGGAATAGTTCGCGGGAGGTTAGTTACGAACCGCCCCGAAGTCGAGGTAAACGTTCTGATCATTGACAACGCGACAGGCGAAATTTTGTCTATCGACAAATCCACTCCGAAACTTCTCGAGTGTTGTAGCTGAGCGAAGTCGCACTTCAAAGAGGAAACTATGAAACGCAAACTAAACCTAATAGCCATCACCGCAATGTGCATCGGACTCACCTTTATCACCAGCGTGCACGCGCAGACTCAAGTACGGGCAGTCGCAGACACAGGTATTATCTCGATCGGGCCGAACCAAATTCTCCGGATCTCGGGAGACGGCGTCGATCAGGACGACGCGATCACGCTCCGCTTCCGGCGCATTGGATACGCCGCCACTTCCGAAGATCTTGGGATCACAAAATTCTCGGTTGTGTCGAGCGTACTTACAAACCCCATCTTGGTGAACGGTCGCGAAGGGGTGTCAATGGTGATCATGGGAAACCTGATCGGCACCGATGCCGTTCGCGTCATCGTGATGAGTAATCGCGCCAACGTACGCGTCAATGCGGCGCTGATCGACGCCGCGACTGGAAACACCCAGGTCTTGATCGCGCTCCTAATTCCGTAGACGCAGATTCTTGGAGGAAAGATCATGAAACAAAAACTTACATTACTAGTCGCTCTCGCATTGGGTATCGCTTTAGTTTCGCTGGTGAGTTGGGAATGGACCGTCGGGGCGGAACCGCCGCAGAGATTCGTTTTCGACACCGGCCTTACGAAAGTTGGGACGGGCCAGTTGCTAAGGGTGTCAGTTGCCGCGGGTGATTTTGACGGCGACGGAAGCGTCAGCGGTACCGACTTCGTTGTCCGGCGGTTCCAATACGGGCAAGGTCCCTGCACCGCCGACGGCGTTTGCAGGCAGGGAATCGAATCGCAGAGCGTATCCGATCCGATGCGGTTGATGCCGGGCCAGGGGGCTTCGATCGTCGTTGATCCGTCGGACCCGACGGGCAATACCGTGAGGGCGATGGTCGTGAGCAACAAGCGATCCTCTCGCGTATCTGCGTCGATCATCGACACAGTCACGGGCAAGACGGTTTCGCAGATCATCGTTGCGAATACGGACGGTGATATTCATTAGCTCCATCAGACCCGCCGCACGTTAATATGCCGGCGGGAGTGCACCTTCGAATCGATCGAATACTTCTTTCTCTTCGTCGTCTTTTTCCGTGGCTGTCTCAGTGAGACCGAACCGGAGACGGGGAGGGAAGAACAGGGACAATAAAAAATGAAAGTCACAAGCGCATTTCTTTTCACATTAATTCTTCTCACCGCTGCGTTCGCTCAGAACAAACCGGCTATCGAATTCGAATCGCTCATGACGATGAGATTCTACGAGGCGACTGGTGATTTTCTCGTCGAAGGACTCGAGGTCGTGTTTCCGCCGACGGGTGCAAAGTCGGCGACATTCGAGATCACCAGATCGACGGGCGGCGTCGTTGCGAAGGTCCCGCTGCGAATGGAGCCGTTGGCGGCATTTCCGGCTTTTGCGATCTTAAAACCTGCGAGTGGTAATCCGGGAAATGCGAAAGTTGGTCAGGCCGGCGATTTTCTGATGACGGTGAAGATCGACGGGACCGCCATCACGACGATGCCCTTCAGCTTAAAGCAAGAAGTGAGCGCCGATCCCTTCGCTCCGGGAAGTAAGTGGGTACGTTCCGGAGCGTGGAGTGACCTCGCATTCTTTGCAGCTCTCCCGGACGACCCGACCGCGAGGATCGAATTCAATTGGTGGATGAGCACACGCGAGCTTGCCGCCGGAATGAAAGCGCCGAAGGTCACGATTCATCTGCTCTCGAACGGCAAAGAAATCGCGGCGAGTCGTGGTCCGGTTGTGCCTGACACACTCGATTGGTACTTCTACGAGCGGAAAGAAATGATCATGGAGACGCAGCCAAAACAGAAATGGTTGACGGTTGGCGATCTAACGAAGCTTAACGGTGAGATCGCGCTCGTCGTAAAGGCGAACGGGCAGCCGGTCAAGACATTCAAGACCCAGGTGCAAGGCGGTGTGATCCAAAGGCTGGCCGAGAATAAACTCGGCTACGAACCGCAGACCAAATTCATCTCGCCACGCTACGTCGACACGACCGATCGCTCGAGATCAGACTTCACAATGCGGGACATGTTCTGGATGAAGAAAAACTAGATCTTTAGCCGGCGGCGCAATTGCAGCTCGCGTTTGTTCATTTCGCCATTGTCGGTTTCGTGGTCATATCCGCAGAGGTGTAGGAGGCCATGGAGGATGAGTTGTTGGATCTCGTTGTCGAGCGTCAGCTTATTCTCTTTCGCTTGCCGCTCCGCTTGTTCGGCGGAGATGACGATGTCGCCCAAAAAGTTTTCGTTCGGCTGAAACTCGTCGGCTTCATGTGGGAATGAGAGCACATCGGTCGTCGAATCTTTCCCGCGAAAGAAACCGTTCAACTCTTTCATTCGCCGGTCGGAGACAAACGCCACAGAGAAACTACCGTTGTCTGCTTCGTCAACGACCTCCGTCAAATTCGAGATGAACGGCTCGAAGCTCTTCGCATCCAGTTTAAGTTTTCGCTGCAGGTTTACGATCATTGATCCAACTGAGGCGGACGCGAAGCCTCAAGATATAAATTCGCCGCCCTGATGAACGCGACCTCTTGCTCGTGATATGCAAAACCGCTCTTTCGCACAGCAATGCCGTTGCCGTGAAAATAGAAAAAGATCGTCTCGTCGGTTTCTTCTATCGAAGTGAACTTACGCCATGGCCAGAAAGCTTCGGCGTCATCGGCCCAGTATGTTATGCCCTGGCTGGATAGCTCCACTAGTGCGACTGTGTTTTCACGCGGGCCGATGGTGTGTTCGTAGTATTTTCGGAGACCGCTTGCCATGAACCACGGTATCACCCACCCGAGGGCCGCGATATTTACCGCGAGAAGCAAAATCCCCATCAGGAAAAACTCATTGAACCAAAGAAACGCGGGGAAGCCGACAGCGTTGAAAACAAGAAACGACTGGTAAGCAAACTTGATCGGCGTTGGGGTCGGAACCGCCTGAGAGGTTTTTAAGGCGATGTGAACGTAGTCGTCCGTCGACGGAAAGAATTCGACCGAGTACGAATCATCCGCGGTTTCCGTCTTCGTTCGTTGAATGTGATTCATACGCCTTGACGATCATCTGCACGAGCTTGTGGCGGACGACGTCCTTGTCTGAGAAATAGACGAACTCAATTCCTTCGAGATCGGCGAGAACATTCTCGGCTTCCTTCAAGCCACTCTTCTGACCGCGCGGCAGATCGATCTGCGTCTTGTCACCGGTGACGACGGCCTTCGAACCGAATCCGATACGCGTGAGGAACATCTTCATCTGTTCGCTCGTCGTGTTCTGTGCTTCGTCGAGGATAATGAACGCGTCGGAGAGAGTTCGTCCGCGCATGAATGCGAGCGGTGCGATCTCGATGATCCGTTTTTCGAGCATCTTTGTTACTCGTTCGCTATCGACCAAGTCAAAGAGTGCGTCGTACAGTGGTCGCAAGTAAGGATCGACCTTGTCCTGTAGATCTCCCGGGAGAAATCCAAGTCGTTCACCGGCTTCGACCGCGGGTCGCGTGAGGATGATCCGGCTGACCTGTTTCTTGAAGAGAGCATCGACCGCCATCGCGACTGCGAGAAAGCTTTTACCCGTTCCCGCAACACCGATTCCGAAAACTAGGTCCTTTGACGCGATCGCGTCCAGATATTTTCTTTGATTGGCGGTTTTCGGTGCGACCTGTTTCTTGCCCGACGGATTGAATCGAGCCTTTAGGAAATAATCTTTGAGACTGTAAGCGCGGTCTTCAGCGATCTGTTTGAAGGCGTCGCGCAGTTCTTTGTCGCTAAACGTATTTCCCTCGCTGAAGAGGTCACCGAAATCCCGAAGAATGTCCTCGACGGTCGCGATGTCGCGTGGGTCCCCGTCTATGAGGAGTTCGTTTCCGCGCGCACCGATGTTTACGTCGAGAAGCGATTCGAGATATTTGATGTTTTGATCCTGTACGCCGAAGAGCGTGTTGAGACCTTGGGGCGGTAATTCGAGTTTACTAAGGTTGCTCAAATTTTCTGATGATGAAGCGTCTGATCTTGTTAACTGTTGAGGCTACTAGAACAGGTTACCGCTGTCAATAATTCTGTATTCTGCGTAACCGAAATGATACCTGCCGGTGCATAGAATGCTGGCATGGTGGTTGCTCGATGTCGTGGCACAGTTCGAAATTACTACATGTTAACCGGGGAGATACAGAGAAATGATTTTGAAGTATGTTAAGGGCCTAACGAGAAAGGACTGTCCAGTCGTCCTCTCGATCACTGAAGCTAACGCAACGGTGACGACGGAGCCCGTAATACAACGTAACGCCGAACGAACGCCGGTCGAGAGCTTTAAGAGCGACCTCTACGTACGGGCGAGCGCGATATATTTTCGAGCGAGACGGCATCGACGGGTCCGCGCGGCAAGTATTTTTTGACCAAGGGGGTAACTAATATGCCGGAAAGAAAAGACGGTACGAGCAAATACACAGCGAAACAGGAACGCAAAGCCGAGCACATCGAAGAAGGCTATAAGAAGAAAGGAGTGTCGGCAAAGGAAGCTGAAAGCCGAGCTTGGGCGACAGTCAACAAACAGGACGGCGGTGGTAAGAATCCTGGTGGGTCCGGAAGGAAGGGCGCTAAAAAGAAGAAGTAGCCAACAGCAATACAACATTTATTCGCTTGGAAGGCGGCGGGCTAAACCGCCGCCTTTTGTTCTAGAGAGAGGTAAACATGGCAAAGGCAGCAGTGGCAAAGAAGAAAGAAAGCGGGTCTGAACTGCGGAAAGCAGATCAGAAAGGTGCTCGTCCCAAGAGTCCAATGCCGAAACAAAAGCAACCGCGTCCGGGGATCGAGAAGAATATTGAACCGCGACCACAGTTTGCAGCTCCAAACTACAAAGGTTCAGAGAAGCTCCAGAACCTGGCTGCGATCGTGACCGGCGGCGACTCGGGTATCGGCCGGGCGGTCGCGGTACTGTTTGCCCGCGAAGGAGCGGACGTCGCTATCGTTCATCTGCCGGCGGAGAAAGTAGATGCAAAGGAAACGATCGCGGCCGTCGAGGCGGAAGGTCGGAAATGCATCGCCATCGCCGGAGACGTCAAGGACTCGAAGTTCTGTCAGCGAGCGGTGCGTAAGGCACAAGCGGAGTTCGGTCGTCTCGATATCCTCGTGAACAACGCCGCGTTTCAAAAGCACCAAGGGTCGCTCGCCGACATCAACGACGATCAGCTCGAGGAAACGTTTGGAACAAATATCTTCGGATACTTCTATATGGCACGAGCGGCACTAGAGTTTCTTCCGAAGGGCGGGGCGATCGTGAACTGCGGTTCGATAACAGGTCTCGAAGGCAGCAAGGAACTGATCGACTACTCTGCGACAAAGGGAGCGATCCACGCATTTACCAAATCACTCGCGCAAAGCCTCGTCGAGAAAAAGATCCGCGTTAACTGCGTCGCACCCGGACCGGTGTGGACGCCGTTGAATGTCGCTGACAAGGAGCCCGAAGAAGTTGCGAAACACGGAGCCGACACGCCGATGAAGCGTCCGGCACAACCGGAGGAGATCGCTCCGGCATTTGTCTTTTTTGCGTCGAACTCTGATTCGAGCTACATCACCGGCGAAGTGTTGACGATACTAGGCGGCGAAACACGGGCAGCCTAAAGAAAGAGCAGCATCGGTCGATGCTGCTCCGTTTTTCATTCAGTTTGTGGAAGTATCACTTCTGCGGCGTAGAGACAAACTCGATGTCGGAGATGCTATCCTCGACATTGATTGTCCGAGATGGCTGCTCAAATGCGTAGCGTTTCGAGGTGATCTCCATCAGATACGTAGCGCCGGATGGTACGTTATCGAATGAGAAGAATCCGAATGGATTGGTTAAAGCTCGCCTTGGCTCAGTTAAAGTTCCGCCACTCAACGTCACGTATGCGTAACCGATACCGACTCCCTCGGGAGTCACGGCACGTCCACTTAGTGCGACTCCAGCAGCACTCGGAACGAAGAATGCGACATTAACATCGTCGATTGCCAGACCGTGGTCGTTGGCTCCGTCGTTTGCGTCGAACCAGCGCAACATTATCTCCCCGCCAGCGGGTATGTCGACGAATATTGCGACATCGCGAGTAACACGGTTGGCCGGAGCGTTTCCGTCGAGAGGAGCGACATTACCTGTGATCGGCGAGACAAAGTCGAGAGTAGTGTTATTGGTAAACGTGCCCGTCGTAAGCGACGTGATGTCGCCCGCACTGACTTGATAGCTGAAAGCCAGCGTCTGGATATTGTTGTTCTGCGCGCGATATTGTTCGCCTGTATACTGGATCCGCACCGATCTGATCACGCCACCAGTATCATTTTGGATCCTCAGGCCATACATCATATCGCCCGTTCCGTTGTCAGCAAGTGATCCAAGCGCTCTATCAGTCGTGGCGGTCGCGGTTGCGTAGTTCTTAAAACTCGCGGTCGCGCTTGCGCCCGTGTCCGCAACAAACACATTCGGCGAAACATTGCCGACAGTGCGGAATGCATACCAACCTAAATTTGCGGCGGCATTATCTGTAAGGCTGTAATTTGTGGTACCCAAAAACGTACCATTGAAATTTTGCGAATAAGAGCCCGCAGGGCCGGCCGTCGAAATAGAAACTTGTGCAAGTGCGAGCGCGGGAAACAAGAAAAGCGTGAAAAAAATAGCAGCAAGGCTCTTCATTTAGGTCCTCCTTAATTCTTTGGGCAGCCGGAAAACGATTTCCGGGTCAAAAGCTAGACGTCTAGAGAGGAGAATCGGAGGGGGGATTCCGAACGCACCACGCAGGGGAAGGTGGCCAGACGTCGAGCAGGAAAACTCAAAATACTGGACGAATCCTAACAGAAAAGCGGATTGTTTGCAATATTTATCTTTCCCGCGCTATGTCGGGTTGTCGGCATTGTCGGGTGGCAGAATTGAGACGAAGCGTCTGTTTTTTAACGTCGTTCGGCTTACCCGGTGGTCCAAGAAAGCCAGGAGGAAATCATGCTATGGCGAATGAGCCGTAAGATCGAGAGCAGACCCGAACTCAGTTTGGCGGTGGCGTGTCGCTATGGTATTCTTTCTGCTTTGTTATAAGAGCATTTTCTTATCTTTAGAGGAGCAATCTATCAAAAATGGCCGCTAATAATGGTAACGCACAGGTTGGCGAGGTAGTCCAGATCATCGGACCGGTCGTCGACGTCGAGTTTAAGGATTACTTACCTTCCATTCATCAGGCACTAAGAATCACATCTGAGGGATTCGACGTCGAGACTCCGGTCGATGTCGTCGCCGAGGTGCAGCAGCACCTTGGTGAGCATCGCGTCCGAGCGATCTCGATGCTTCCGACCGACGGTATGGTCCGCGGTATGAAGGCGATCGACCTTGGCGGCCCGATCACGGTGCCGGTTGGCGGCGCGACGCTTGGTCGCGTGATGAACGTCATCGGCGATCCCGTTGATGAACTCGGCGAGGTCAACTCGGAGACACGTTATCCGATCCATCGTCACGCTCCGGCATTTAGCGAGCAGGCGACGGAACTCGAGATGTTCGAAACCGGGATCAAGGTCATCGACCTTGTTCAGCCGTTCCTCCGCGGAGGAAAGATCGGTCTGTTCGGCGGTGCCGGCGTCGGTAAGACGGTTCTCATTATGGAGCTGATCAACAACGTTGCGAAGGGCCGCGATGGTTTCTCGGTGTTCGCAGGTGTTGGTGAACGCACACGTGAAGGGAACGATCTTCTTCGCGAAATGGTCGAGTCGGAAGTTATTACGTACGGCAAGGCCTTTAACGAGAACATGCACGCGACGGGAGCTTTCGACCTCTCTAAGGTAGACAAAGAGGCGATCAAGGGTTCGAAGGTGTCGCTTGTGTACGGACAGATGACCGAACCGCCGGGAGCGCGTCTTCGCGTTGCTCTGTCGGGTCTCACGGTTGCGGAGTACTTCCGCGATCAGGGGAACGACGTGCTTTTCTTCGTCGACAACATTTTCCGCTTTACGCAGGCTGGTTCGGAAGTGTCCGCACTTCTCGGACGTATGCCTTCGGCCGTGGGTTACCAGCCGAACCTTGCTACCGAGATGGGCGAGATGCAGGAGCGAATCACTTCAACGACCACCGGTGCTATCACGTCGATCCAGGCCGTGTACGTTCCGGCGGACGACTACACCGATCCGGCACCGGCGACGACGTTCGCTCACCTCGATGCTGTTACGGCACTCTCGCGTCAGATCGTTGAGCTCGGAATTTACCCGGCGGTTGACCCGCTCGCGTCGAACTCGCGAATTCTCGATCCGCAGATCGTGGGCGACGAGCACTACAATACCGCGCAAGAGGTGAAGAGAATTCTTCAGCGTTACAAGGATCTACAGGACATCATCGCAATCCTCGGTCTCGACGAGCTTTCCGAAGACGACAAGTTGACGGTTGCCCGTGCACGTAAGATCCAGCGATTCTTCTCGCAGCCGTTTACGGTCGGTGAGCAGTTTACCGGTCTGAAGGGCGAGTACGTTAAGGTCCCCGACACGATCAAGGGCTTCCGCGAAATTCTCGACGGCAAGTGCGACGACATGCCGGAACAGGCGTTCTACATGGTCGGAACGATCGAACAGGCGAGAGAGAAAGCGAAGAACATGGCGGCGTCGGCGTAGTCATTTTGTAAATGTGACCTATAGGACCTATGTGTCCTATAGGTCCTATAGGTCTTATGCTCAAACTCGAAATTGTAACTCCGGAAAAGAAAGTGTTCGATGATTCGGTCGATATGGTCACCGTGCCGACCGCATCGGGTGAGGCGGGAATTCTTCCGAATCACGCCCCGCTCGTTTCCGCGCTCAAGCCCGGAATACTCTCGTACTCGAACAAGGGAACGGTCGATAGGCTTGCGGTCTCTGGCGGGTTTGTTGAGATCAGCTCCAACAAAGTCTCTGTGTTGACGGACTCAGCCGAGTCGGCAGACGATATCGATGCCGCTGCCGCCCGGGCCGACCGCGAGTCAGCTGAAAAGGCTCTCGCCGCAAACTCGACGGCCCCCATCGAAGATACGCAGGCGGAGCGAGATCGGCTTGACGCAGCTAACGCCAGGCTTCAGTTGGCAGGCAAGTAGATCGAGAACGATCGAAGTGTGGAACGCCGACCGGTTTGCTCGGGTCGGCGTTTCTTATTTCAATATACGTTGCGAATTAGATGTGCTTATCTGCATGAGCAGTGAACCTGTGACGCAGCGCAGTGCGTATACCTTTAGCCACGCGGTATTCTTTTAGCACTAGCTTTTAATTTTCCAGGGAGTTTACATGAAGTATCGAATTATTGTCCTCGCCGTTCTTCTCACCACTTTGTTATCGATTTCAACGCTTGCTCAGTCGGGATCCTTAACCGGTGTCGTTGAGGACAGCACTGGTAGCCCGATCGCCGGAGCGACCGTCGTCGTTCGTAATACCAAGAACCGATCGGAGCGGACCGTCACAACGGATTCCGAAGGACGGTTTACGATCGTTCCCGACTGCGGCGACTCTTGCGAGATCGTCGTTTCCGCAAACGGATTCGCATCGTCAACAATCGCGGTTGCGAGTGCTCAGTCGAGTGTCGACGTCACGCTTGAGCCATCTGTCCTGAAAGAGCAAGTCACGGTTACCGCGACGCGCACGGAGATCTCTACCAACGATACGACCGTGTCTGTGAGCGTCGTCGATCGCGAGAAGCTCGACCGTCAGGGCCTGAACACCGTCGGCGATATCTTTCGCACGCTGCCCGGAACATCGACCGTGAACGAAGGAGCGTTTCAAGTAAGACCGCGTATTCGCGGTCTCGATAGCAACCGCGTTCTCATACTTGTCGACGGTGAGCGTTTGAACAACAGCCGCACATCGACGGGTCAATCCGGTATCGAAACTGGTTTGGTAGATCTAGGTCAGATCGAGACTGTCGAAGTTGTTCGGGGTGGTGGTTCGGTTCTTTACGGCACCGACGCTTTGGCCGGGACGATCAACATCATCACGCAAGATACTCCGCCGCGTCGCGAAAACGGTTTTCGTTTTGGCGGGACGCTCGATACGTTCTACACGTCGAACGAGAACGGTCGTCGCGGTACCATGTCGCTCAACGGTGCAGGGAAGTTCTTCGCTTTCCGGATCTCCCAGTCGATGGATCGCTTTGACAATTATTTCGCCGGTGACCCGTCACAGGAAGAGCTCGACGCTCTCCGTGCTGAGGATCTTCAGATTACCGATGAAGGCGAGGTTCTGAATTCACAATCGCACAGCAGCAACACACAGGGAACCTTTCGTTTCTTCCTGAACGATACGAACACGCTCAAGTTCAATTACGAGCGTCGACGAGCGGGTAACATCGGTTCTGCCGGACTTACTGGGCCGAACACGGGTGATCCGAATTTGGTCGGCGTTTTTAACGCGTACTTTCCATTCAACAATCGAGATAAATTCAATGTTCGTTACGACGTCGCTGCGTTGACCGAGAATCTACAACGGATCACTGCCAAGGCGTTCTACCAAACACAGCACAGAAATTTCACCAACTCGGTTACCGTCGGTCCGATACCGCCGTTCTTCCCGGGTGTGTATCAGTTCAGCGAAACCGTGACCGACACGAAGACGGCGGGCTTTGATCTGCAGACCGACTGGATCTTCGGTCGTCACAATGTTGTGGCGGGGGCGAGTTGGTTCAAGGATGACAACACGGATCGCCGACTCCTTATCCAGGCGTCAACCCCGTCTTCGGCAAACCGAACGGTGCGCAATACACGCAGTGTCCCGGATGCGAGTCTCTCAAATCTTGCGTTCTTCGCACAGGACGATTTCCGTGTGACGAAGCGTCTTCGTATCGTCGGCGGAATTCGCTTCGATCGTTTTCTCACCGTCTCGGATCCGACTCCGGAATTTGCGCTTGATCCGCGATTCACTCCCGAGCAGATAGAGCAGCTTGGTCTGACCGGGCTGACGGAAGGACTCGATCTCGACTACACCTCGTTGACCGGTGACATCGGTGCCGTTTATTCACTGACGAAGAACGTGAACTTGTCGGCGAGGCTGGGTCGATCGTTCCGAGCACCGAATATTTCCGAGCGCTTCTTTACCGATCCGGGATCGGCTGAAGGATTTCTCGTCGGTAACCCGGACCTCGAACCCGAGACGGGTATTAACTTCGATACCAGCGTTAAAGTGACGACGTCACGCGTGAGAGCGTCGGCGACTTACTTCAATAACTTTTTTGAAAACTTTCTCGCAACGCAGTTGACGGGTGTGCAGCTTCCGCAACCTCCGCCGCGTGCTCCGGTCGACGTTTATCAAACTCGAAACGTTCGCAAGGCGCGGATTCAGGGTTTTGAAGCCGAGATCGAGGTTCCGTTCAAGATCAGTGTTGGTTACCTGACTCCGTACGGAAACTTCAGCTACCTGCGGGGAGACGATGTCGATCGCGATGTGCCTTTGGATTTCATAAGTCCGTTCCGAACCAACATCGGCTTCAACTGGCAGAACTTCGGCAAGAACTACTATGTCGATTACAACGCGAGGTTCGTCGGTGAACAGGAACGACTGTCACCTGAGTTCCTCGAGTCCAATGGCGGACCCGAGCCGGGCTTTGTTACGCACAGTCTCAGCGGCGGATATTACTTCCGTCGCGAGCGCTTTGATCTAAGCATCAACCTGGGTATTTCTAATCTCGCCGATGCGTTCTACAGCGAGCAATTTGTCTTTGCACCGGCCCGCGGACGGTCGTTTACGATCGGTACTAAGATCGAAATTAAATAAGAACCCGCTTGAAAAGTGAACGAGCAGTGAGCCATCCGGCTGTCCGGGCGGCTCTTTCAATGTAATGGATTACGTCCATTAAATTATCTTGACAATAATTCTTTCTCGCCTATAATCGCATCATTAATCGAATTGGGTCACCTTCTTTTCGACGGGGAATCACCACCTCCGTCGCTCGACCCACGTCAATCTAAAGCGAAAACAATTTACGTCCCCGCGTGCTCGAAAAGGAGAAACTAGCTATGTCTAACCGTCCGAAGTGGTTCAGTTCCGTAGTTGTGATCTGTGTTCTTGCGTTTATCTCGGCAACACTTCCGCTTGGCTCAGTCGAAGCCCAGGAGTGGGGTCCGGTTGAGGCAACTTCGCGCCCCGATATCAAGGTGAACGAGATTGGCGGTGAAAAGAAGGAGATCATAGAGGAGTTGTTTCCTTATACGATGACCCCATTTCGAATTGAGAATACGGAGTCAGCGAACCTCATAACGGCCTCGACATATGTCTACTCTTTCCAGAACGGCGTAAGTCTTGAAGACATGTCTTCGGGAACGACGGAACTCATCGGAGGCAGCCTGGACGATAACGCATCTGCGGTTACGGATATCGGCTTTGATTTTTGGTACGACGGCGCTCGGCAAACACAGTTTTCCATCAACGCGAACGGACTGCTGAAGTTTGGTTCGACCGTGATAGCAACCACGTTCAATAACAGCACATCCGGCCTGGGGACGACTACTAACGCCCCGAAAGTCGCCCCGTACTTTGAAGATCTTTGCACGGGTTCCGACGGCAAGGTCCACTACAAGATCATTGGCAGCGCGCCGAACCGGCGACTTGTAGTCGAATGGTTGAACATGGAAGTTCCACGCGACGGTGGCTGCTCCAACGCTCCAGCTACCGGCGTATTCCAGGTGTGGTTATTCGAGTCCGAGTCGTCAACAACTCCGGGAAGGATCCAATTCGTATACGGTCCCGGCATTAATGCCTCAGACGACACGGATCTCGGAGCCTCAGTCGGTTTGCAGTCGGGTGCCGCGACGAACTTCGCATCCGTTACCGTTACCGACGACTCCGTTTCTTACGTCGCAGCTAACAACACGAACCTTCCCGGCATAGCAGCTGGAAAGAGTTACATCTTTACGCCAAATGGAGCTCCCGCTGCTCCAACAGGGCTTTCATTCAGCAATGTTACTGCTCTTTCCCAGCAGTTGAATTGGACGGATAACGCCACCGGCGAAGTCGGATATGCAATTTTTCGATCGACCGACGGCACGAACTTCAGTTTTATAGCGCAGACAGCAGCGGATGCGGTTTCATTCAACGATACATTGCTCCTCCCGACGACTAACTACTTTTACAGTGTCCGGGCGGTCGGCGAGGGAGCGGTTAGCTCCGCTCTTACTGGTAGCAACTCAACTAACGCACCCGGATCCCTAGCGTGTGCTGGAGCGGGCGGCAACTGGAGCGACTCAGCGATCTGGGGCGGAAGCGTTCCGACATCGTCGGATAACGTGACGATCCAGTCCGGCTGCACGGTCACGGTTGATACGACCACAGCCGTTGCTCTGAGCGTCACCATCAACAGCGGAGGCACACTTCAAGCCGTAACCGGAACAACGAACAACTTGACTATAGGCGGAAGCTTAACCAACAACGGCGTCCTCGATTTCAGCACCAACGGCGATACGACGGGTGGAATTCTAACCTTCGGTGCCGGTCTGCCGGACGCGACGTTTGGCGGTAGCGGCGCAACTACTGACGTAAGGGCAATCACGATTGCGAAAACAACACAGGCCCAAACGGTTGAATTGACGGCTACGAACTTCACCGTCCAAAGCGTCAATACGGATGTGGCTGGCTTCCTGACTCTGACAAGTGGGACGTTCAAGATATCCGGTACGTTCACGGTGACTAACCGTGTCTTCACTGCTGCCGCTTACACAATTCCGGCCGGAGGCGGGTTCTGGCTAAACAATCCC
>DATEOJ010000227.1:0-11017 GCA_035274235.1 Pyrinomonadaceae bacterium | reverse complement strand
ATTCCTCTTTTTCCGGAAAACGTGCGACCAAAGCGAGACTTGCATCGCGTCGGTCGATCGACTGCGGGTGCGTGGAAAAGATCTTTGCGAGCGTACCCGGCTTTTTCTTGTTCTTCTGACTGAGCTTTTCGAACATCGTCGACATAGCCGTCGGGTCATAGCCAGATGCGTAGAGATACTGGACACCAAGGACATCGGCCTCGCTCTCCGCACCGCGGCTAAACTGCAGGAAGCTGAGCATCTGGGCAAACCCACCGGCGTTCTGTGCGATCGCACTCGCGATGCCGCCGCCGAAGAGGATCGTGCCGAGCAGTCCATACTGGATCGCCTGCATCTTGCCCTGGTTCTCCATCGCGTGACGTGCAGCGACGTGAGCGATCTCGTGGGCCATCACGCCCGCGAGTTCGGCTTCGTTGTCGGCCGCAAGTATCAAACCTTTGTTGACGAAGAAGAATCCGCCCGGAAGAGCGAATGCGTTTACTTCGTCGCTATCGATGACCTTGATAGTGAAGGGAATCTTTGCGTCCGAGTGTAGAACGACGTTCTGTCCGACGCGGTTGATGTACTCGGTGATGATCGGGTCTTCAACGAGCTTCGACTGCTGTTCAACCTCAAGTGCGAGCTGACGTCCGAGGGCAACCTCCTTCGCTTGCGAGCCGCCGAGCCAGCCGAAGAGCTTGTCACTGCCGCTATTGATCTTGCGCTTTCCGATCTGGGTCGGGTCCTCTTTTTCCGAGAGGGTTTTGGGAGCTGCCGCGGTCTGAGCTTGCGGCTGCTTCGATTTGTCGTCCTTTTTCGCGGACTTGTCGGCCTTCTCCTGCTTCGCCGTGTCCTTCTTATTGTCGGACGACTGCTGGGCCGCGGTGCTCATCGGCAGGAACGAAATAGCACTTACCCACACCGAAGCCGCAACGGAAAAAGCGGCAAATCTTCGAACCGATTCTTTGTACATCTGTGGCCTCCGGAAAATCTGGGATCGGATGAGGTTAATGGTAAACCCGATCGCTTGTTGAAATCAACGTCCTTATGATGCGGAAATCCGCCTCAAAGTTGTGAAATGGCAAAAAAAACGCCAATCGCTCCTTAGAATTAAAACCCTTTATTTTCCCGAACCAAAACTGATAAAATTAACAGCGGTCAGCCGAATCCACGGCTCGCTTTCCAAACCACCACCCAGTCCGGAGCGTCTGCTCCAACCTCAATGAGATCATTTCAGGAAAAAGTTAAGGACATTGTCGAGGTTCGTACTCATCAGAACCTGCGGGATTTCACGGTCGATCCGGCGGAAACCGTCGCGGGCTACTACTTTACGGATGGTACCGCCGACCTCATGGCGAAGTGGCTGGATCGCATCGCTGCGGTAGAGCCGGATGAAGGAGCAGCCTTCGCCCTCGCCGGATATCGCGGCGTCGGCAAGAGCCACTTTCTAGCGACGCTCGGTGCGTTGGTCGGACATCCGGAGCTTCGTTCGCGTGTCCTAGACCCGCACGTCGCAGCCGGTGCACACCGCTTGATGCGACGGCATTACCCGGTAACGTTTGTCCGACGCGGAATTCAGGAGACGCTGTTCGATGAGTTCGCAGTCGCGTTGAAGGAAAGCCTTGGTTTGGATTGCGCCGAGTACGGCAACTCCGTCCCTGAGATTCTAAAGGCCGCCGCGCAAAAGGCCGGAGAGCTGCCGCTGGTCCTCTTGATCGACACCGCTCACGACCGCGCGACTCGCGTCACGCGTGACGACGGTCCCTTTCTCAGTGAGATCGCTGAGGCCTCGAAGACCCTTAATATCTTTTGCGGTATCGCACTCGATGACGATATCGCCGGTGCCGACGGCTCCAACCTTGGCATCTCACGCAGTTTCTCGATCGACTATCTCGATCAGGAGCACCTGTACAAGGTCGTCAACACGTTCGTCTTTCCAAAGACGAAGAACGCGCCGCCCGTTCTCTCAAACATCTACAACTATTTCCGCGAGGTGCTCCCGAGTTTCCGTTGGAGCGAACAGCGCTTCACGTCGCTTTATCCGCTGCATCCGTCGATCCTCGAAGTCGCTCCCTTCGTTCGGCTATACGTCCACGACTTTGCGCTTCTCGGGTTCGCGTCGACCGCCGCGGAGCGAATTCTCGGACGTCCCGCCAACTCTCTGATCGGTCTTGATGAAGTTTTTGACAACGTTGAAAGATCGCTCCGCAAGATTCCCGATCTGCAGGAAGCCTTTGTCGCGTACGATCATCTCAACTCGGAGGTCGTCGGAAAGATACCGATCCTGCGGCGCCTCCAAGCGAAGCTTGTACTAAAGGCCCTTCTGATTCTGTCCCTCGACGGTCAGGGAACGACGGGTGGAGAGATCAGCGCTGCGATGCTGATCTTCGACGAAGAGAATCCCGAACAAGCGATCGGCATTGTCGAGGATCTTGTTCAGAAGTTCGCAGACGAGCTGCCCGAAGAAATTCAGATCATTGCGGAAGAGGGACGCGAGACTCGCTACGGTTTCCGCGTCAGCAGTAAGGACAACCTCAACAACGCACTGGCCGACGCGATCACTCAGGTCCCGGACACGGTCGTTCCGAAAGTATTGCGCCGACTGTTCCAGGAACATTTCGCCGACTGCACGTTCTCTTCCGGAACGGACGCTGCGCGAAAAGACTGGATGGATTCGAGCATCGAATGGCGCGGCGGTTCGAGACGCGGACGCATATTCTGGCTCGAGGACGACAGCAAAGATCTGCACGAGCACGCCGCGACACCAGACCTCTTGATGGACTGGGAAGTCATGATCGACGTCCGGACGGAGAAGGACGAGCCCTTCGCGACGCTGCCCGGCGTGTCGCGCGTTCATTGGCGACCGGCGGAGATGTCGAAGGACGAAACTGAGACGATACTTCGGTACTACGTTCTCAGTACGCGCACTGATCTACGCGAAGAATACAGCGACCAGATCAGGCCGGTCCTTCACTCGCATGCAGTCAGAGTAGGGAAGATCGCGAGCCGTCTTTTTCTAGAGGACGGAAAACTCGTCATCGATGGCTTCGACTACAACTGCACCGACGAAGCCCGAACCTCGCCGTCGCTTTCAGATCTCTTCTCGGTGATGCTCGAACCGCTGTTCGAGACGCGCTATCCCGAGCATCCGAATTTCCAGCATCGACTTTCGATGACGGATGTCGCGACGCTGATTTCAGATCTCTATAACGGATCGCGACGAAATCTGCCTGAAGTCCAGCAGCTCGCCCGAGTCTATGCCGAACCGATGGGTTTGGTCAGCGAGGTCGATGGACTGTTCGAACCTAGACCCGACGACCAGCTCGTTTCGCTGCCTGCGGCCCGCGACGTCTTGGCGAGAGTCGGCGAGACAAAGGATGGCGACGCCGTTCCACTCCGTGAGATCTACGACGACCTGCGTAAAGAGCCACGCGGTTTTGTTCGCGAAGCACAGCACCTTTTGCTGACGGCTCTCGTCGCTCAGCGGCAGATCGACTTCGTCACATCCAAGGGCGATCGCATCAACCAACGTTCGCTTGACCTGAAGATCATCTGGGACGACATCGTCGGTATCGCTAAACCTGCCGGTGCGGCGTTCTCCGCGAAGCGTCTTGCAAAGTGGGCCGCTCTGATTTCGGGTGCGGCGAATATCAAGTCGCTCGATGATAAGAACAGTCGAACCGCTTTGGAGAACGCGCTTCAGACCTGGTACGGCGAGTGGATCAAAGGGCGCGTTTTGCGACGATTCAACGAGTTGCCCGACGACGTTCTCAACGCAAGCGTTTGGGGACTCGCGTCGCGATGTTCCAGATTGCTTGGTGCGACTGCCGAGATCGTTAAGGGCGGTATTGAGCACACCATCTCTCTTGAGGAGACGATCAACCGCATCGCCGACACGTTCTCGGATTCGGAAGAACAGTTTCAACGCACTCAGAGCGAGCTGGTTATCCTCGACAGCTTTATCAAAGGTGCTCCGATGCGTTCTGAGGTGCTCTCATATCTTTCGGGTTGCGAGATCTCCAACGCCGAAGAGATAGAGGAGATGCGCGAGGAGCTTTATCATCTCGTTGACGTGAGTTATCGAAATCCGAGTGACGCAAGCAATCGAGAGTTGAGCTATCTCTGGATGAAGTTCCGCCGCGACTTCGCCGACCACTTCGCTGCCAAGCACGACGCGATAATGCGTTCGCACTCGCTGCAGGCGAGTTACAACGAGATCATGCGAAGCGACGACTGGTGGGAGTTCGAAAACCTGTCGCGAATACCGATGCTTCATTCGTCGCGGACGATCGAGGTAAAGGACCTCACCCGACGTCTTGCCGAAGTCGATTGTAAGTTTGCGGTTCGCGATGCTCTTGAAGCACGACCGTTCTGTCGGTGCTCATTTGGATTGTCGGACGAGGCAAGTTGGGAAGAGCTCCCGCAGCAGCTTGAGGCGTCGATCGCTCGAGCGGTGCGTTCGTATCGAGAGACCCTCCTTGGTGAGCAGCAGAGTATCTTGCCGTTGCTCGCGGACGTCGAACGAGGTTCGGGCGATTCCAACGCGGCGACGGCGGCTACGGCTTTGATCGAGTCGATCCGTCGTGGCGAAGAGCTTCCGCGATTCTCCTCGATCCAACTCCAGGTTCTTCAACGAGCTCTTGCTCGTCACCCGCACCCGTCGGACAATCCCGTCGCGATAGGCGACCGAATGCGTGTAGATCTGGGCGAAGACCTTGTCGTCGGTTAGTCGCTTTTCCGGGATTCCTTTTTTTCCACTATAGTTTGGGGATATGCCGAGCATATCCATTGTGGGCATCGGTCGTGTCGGTGGGGCACTTGCGATCGCATTGTCGCGCGCCGGTTTTGCGATCGACGCTCTCATACATCGCGACGGCGCGACGGTCGATTTGATCAAGCCGTTCCTCGCGTCGACCGCGAAGACCGGGACGGTCGAGAGCATCGGCGATATCGAATCCGACGTCGTCCTTATCACTACAGCGGATCCCGACATTCAACCGACATCCGAAGCACTGGCCGACAAGATCTCTTCGAGATCGATCGTGCTACACACGAGCGGTTCACTTTCTTCCGACGTCATGGCAGGCCTGCGAACGGATGAACGTCAGATCGGTAGCTTGCATCCACTTGTTTCGATCAGCGATCCGGTGAAGGGCGCGGACAAGTTTGGTGGAGTCTTCTTTTGTATCGAAGGCGACCCCGATGCGGTTAGAGTCGCGAAAGAGATCGCCGAAGCATTGGGAGGACGCACTTTCTCCATCGCTCCGGAACAAAAAGCCCTTTATCACGCGGCGGCGGTTACGGCTGCAGGACAGGTCACAGCGTTGATCGATCTCGCGATAACTATGCTCGCGGAGACAGGAGTCGACCGCGCTACGGCGAAGGAAGTGCTGCTGCCGCTTGTGGAGAGCACGATCTCGAACCTCAAAACGCAGACACCGGCGGAAGCCTTGACCGGTTCGTTTGCTCGAGCCGACGCGGGTGCGATCGAGCGGCACCTGGCGTCGTTTAAGGGTCCGCTGGCCAACCGTATAAGAAGCGTCTACCTGTTGCTTGGTGAACACTCTATCGACTTGGCCGAATCAAACGGTGCAGACGCGGACGCCGTGCGACGCACCCGCGAAGTCATTACCGTAGCTAAAAGAAAATCCGGGTGCTAAAATCGGGTATCGGTATGGTTAAGAAGAAGGAAGAATTTGTTAAGGAAAAAGAGATTTTTCTTGAACATATCCAAAAGGCCGGCCTCCGACGCACCGGGCAGCGAGACCTCATCCTTGAGATATTTCTGAGGACGGAAGACCATCTCACTAGCGAAGACCTCTATTGGCTGGTCCAAAAGGAAGACCCGACGGTTGGTCACACGACGGTCTATCGAACGCTGAAGCTCCTCACTGAAGCCGGCCTCGCCCGCGAAGTTCGGTTTGGCGACAACAAGACTTACTACGAGCATCACTACAATCATCAACACCACGATCACATGATCTGCACCGAGTGCGGGAAGGTCATCGAGTTCTTTTCGCAGGACATAGAGGAAATGCAGGATCAAATGGCGGACAAATTTGGGTTCCGTCCGACGCATCACAGTCTGCGAATGTGGGGAGTGTGTGCCGAGTGTCAGGCAAAGGCGATCGATACGTCGAGCGCTCCGTCGGGTGCTCAGCCCAGGGTGAGGGTTAAGACGGTTGTCGGACATTAGGGAAGTTGTATGCAGGAAGTTGAGATAAAATTCGAACGGGAAAATCAGGAGGGCGTCATTCCTCCGGGCACTTACTTGATCGACGCTGCGAAGCGCTTTGGAATTCGCTTCGACGAGCCGTGCGATACGGTAACGGGAGTTCATTATTGCGCTGTGAGCGTATCCACCGGGTCGCAGCTTCTATCCAAAGATACCAAGGCCGAGGCGGAGTACTTCAAGTCGAACCCCCGCGGAACGAACGAGCGTCTCGCATGTCAGGCAAGGATCGATAAACCGGGTGAGGTTGTAGTTATGACAAAAGAAAAAGAGAAAGCGGCGTCAGCGGCGGAACCGGGGGACAGCGATCCGAACGAAGCGTACCGAAAAGAGTTTGCCGACATGCCGCTCGAGAAAAAGATCGCGAATTTGGTTCAGCTGGAAACGATGGCGCTCGGAGAGACCGTGTCGTTTATTATCAACTCGCCTTTCAAGATCGGTGAAAAGGTGATGGACGTTATGGCCGAGTTCGGTTTCAAGAAAGAGGAACGCGAGCGCGAGGCAGTACGGCCCGAAGAACATAAGACGGAGACGAACGGGAAGAAAGAAAAGTCGGCAAAGGCCGAGGACGAGTCAGGTGACTAACACTTGAGCGACGACAAACTCCAAACTCGAACTTCCTCGCCCCTAAAAGAGAGGGGACAGTATCTGCTTGCGTTCGGCGTCGTCGCGTCGATGTTGTGGGTAGCAAACTTTCCGATCTTTGTAATTTTCTTCTTCGGTGTGTTCGCTTACTTCCTGCTGCGAATGTTTGCCGCCGGTTCGCGAAGTGAGACCCGCGAGATCTTCGAATTCTATTTGACCGCGAACGAGATCCTTCGCGACGACGATCGACGCTGGTACGGCTTTGAGATCAATGACGCGATCGGACGCGGTGAAGATGTGTTGAGAAGAATGAATGGATCGGCTCCGCCGCTTGTTCATTTCGCTCTTGGGGCACTGCAAAACAAAGCCGGCAATCATAAAGCCGCGATTGCGAATCTTGCCTTCATAACGGAGAACACGGGTTCGAATGAAGGGGCATATTCACATCCAACACCCGAGCTGCGGAATTATGTAAAGGTACTCCGGAAGATCGAACGTGAACCCGCCGACGCGCCACTCACGTCAGCCGCTGTCCGGGCTTTGGAACGTGCGAGAAAGATCCGGGCTCAGTCGATCCTCGAAGACAGCCGTCAGAAGTTTTCCGCTATCCCGGAACAACCGTCGCAGGAAACTTCTCAGCTCGAAGCGGGTGTTGTGCGAAACGGATATGCGTATGACGGGTCGGCGAATGGTTCTGAGGTTCATCAGACTCAGTCGGTGACCGAACACCAGTCACCTGCGACCCGACCGAATGGATTGCGTGGTTTGAAGAAGAAGAAGGTCGACAAGGCCGATCGTTTTACCGACCGCAAGCCCATCTCAGAAGTCCTGCACGACATCTACGACAAGAACGTCCAATAGGCCGCCGTTCGCTACTGGTCAGACTTTGAAAAACCAAAAAATCTCCGCAGCGAAGAAAGTACACCCGACTGTGCGGCAACCGTGTCATCCTCTTGCTCGGCCTGCTGAACGAGCACTTCGCGTCGCTCTTCAATGATTGCGCAGATCGCCTGCATCAGGTCGGGATTCGCCTCGAATAGTGACCGCATCGAGGTCTTCTTGATCTGGATAACTTCGGTCTCTTCCAACGCGATCACGTTGGCGGTTCTCGGCTGTCCCGTGAGCAGACTCATCTCACCAAAGAAGTCGTTGGCGGTCAGTTCGCCGATAGTTTTCTTTTCGTTACCTTCAGGTATCTGGACTGCCACCTTTCCGCGGACGATAACGAACATCGAATTGCCTTCCTGACCTCGACGCACAATTGCTTCTCCGGGAGCGTAGACGCGCGTGGACGACCCACGTGCCAGTTTTTCGATCTCGTCATCGCCGAGTGGTACAAACATCGGCACCTGTTGGAGACTTTCCCCAACCGAATTCGCGTATTCAACAAGCGTCGGCTCCGGTTTCTTCTCTTCCATGAAGATCGTTCGCGTCGGATAAGCGAATTCGATATTCTCCCGGTTGAAGAGGTACCAGATGCGTTGACGAATAAGCGCGTCAGTGTCGGGATGCTTCGTATAATCATCCGCCCAATACTTGATCTCCCAATCGATCCCGTTGTCGCCGAGATTCTTTATGCGAACCACCGGTCTGAGCTTTTGCGACACGTTCTCGATCTGACGAACCGCTTCGCGCACGAGCTGCAATGTTTTCGACGGCGAGTTGACGTACTCGGTGTTGAAGAAGACGATCCTCGCGTTGAGATTCCCACGAGGAGAGACCTCGATCATTTCCTTACCAAGAACCGAATTGCTGACGACCAGTACGCGATTCTCAAAGGTGCGGATCTTTACCCCGCGCCAGGATACGCTTTCGACCACACCGCGCTGTTGGTTCATGAACGTAACGACGTCACCCAGTTGGAACGGCTGATCGGCCTGAAGTGCGATGCCTGCGAAAAGATTTCCAAGCGTATCTTGAAGCGCTAGACCGACGACGATACCGAGGATCGTCGAACCGGTGAACAGCGGGGCGAGCGGAACTTCGGGATACTGGCTCTGAAATACTATGAAGAAGGATACGATGTAGATGATCATCGAGAGGACCGTCTTCAGCAGCGACGAGACCTCAGGCTGGGATCCGCGAAAAGTAGAGAGGATCGCCTGTCCGACGAATCTCACGACGGAAATGATCAATCCCATCCACAGAAGGATTCGAAGTATCCTCAGCAAATTGACCGCGAGTGCGATCGTCGTCGAGACCATCATCCCGGGTGGTTGGTCACCCGATGCCGGGACGGCGTTTCCCTCCGGCGTGATCGTTAGTCCAAAATTGTTGTAGAAGTACGCCTGCATCTGCCCTTCGACAGACGGCAGCAGCATGAGGATCAGCGTCACCGTTCCTGCAAAAGCGACGAAGACAAGAGCTCGTTTCCTGAAGTCAGGTGCAGGCATAAAAAAGGGTTACAAGGCAGCTAAAACATATCAGCAATCGTTTTACCAATCAACAAAACCGACAGAACTGAGACGATCGCGGCGGTCGTGCCGGCAGCGAGGTTGAGCCAGATGGTGTTCTTATGTTCGCCCATGATCTCCTCGTTATTCGCGAGCGAAAGGATGGCAAATAGTATGACGGGCAGAAGGACGCCGTTGATCGTTTGTGTAAAAAGAAGCAAGCGGATCTGTGGAATCCCGGGAATTAGCGCGACTACACTACCGATCAAGATGAGCGCCGTGAAGATGCCCAGGAAGATCGGTGCCTCGCGAAACGTTCGCGATATGCCTTTCTCAAAACCGAGAGCTTCGCTGAGCGAGTAAGCCGTCGCGAGCGGTAATACGCCCATCGCCAACATCGCCGCGCCGAACAGTCCAACAGCAAACAGATACTTCGCATACTCACCCGCGATCGGTGCAAGGGAATTGGCGGCGGTCGCAGCGGAATCGATCGTCGTGATTCCGTTGGCATGAAGAGTCGCGGCGGTTGAGATAACGATGAACGCCCCGATCATACAAGCAAACGTGGTCCCGACAATGACGTCGGCCCGTGCGAGTGGAAGATCGTCCTTGTCCATCTGTTTCTCGACGACGGACGACTGAACATAGACCTGCATGAACGGCGTGATCGTCGTACCGATCAGAGCCATTATCGTGAAGAGGTATGCGGTATCGGTATGAAACGTCGGACGTACAAATCCCTCAGCGACGGCTTCCCAATCAGGTTTTGAAACGAACGCCGAGATCACATAGGAGAAGAACACGAGCGACATCACGAGGAAGACGCGTTCCACGCGCTGCTGCGATCCTTTTACGACGAGCCACCAGATCAGCCCCGCGGCGAGCGGTATCGAGAAATATCGCGGGACACCGAGGAGTTCCGACGCCTGAGCGATACCCACAAACTCGGAGATGATCACGCCGGTGTTTGCGACGAGCAGCGTAAGCATGATCAACGCGGTCCATCGCACTCCGAACTGCTCGCGTATCAAGTCAGCCAGGCCCTGACCGGTGACGACACCCATCCGGACGCACATCTCCTGGACAATGATCAGACTTAGGACCATCGGGATGAACGCCCAAAGGAGCGAGTAACCGAATGCTGCTCCGACAGTTGAGTAAGTTGCGATGCCGCTCGCGTCATTTCCCGCGTTGGCGGCGATCAGACCCGGACCGAGGATGGCGAGGTAGGTGTAGAAACGATAATCAGAAAGGCTCCGACGAATACGCGAAGGCACACGCCCTAATTTTCGCACCAGGTTTTTTGGTGAAAATCGCGTCAGAAACATGGGTTCTACTATCGCCGTCAGTCATCGTCGTTCTATTTTCAGGGAAAGTGTGACTATAGCACAGTCTAGGATTTGGGATTTGGGATTGCGGATTCGGGATTTCCTCGGGTTATGAAGTCTTCACGTTACGCCAAGATCATAGATCCGCAACGCTGGTCCTCCTCGCAAAGGCGGTAACGCCAAGAAATCCGCAATCCGCAATCCGCAATCCGCAATCCGCAATCCGCAATCGAGTGTGTTTGTCCGAGAAAATAAGTTTTGTTAGAGTTCCGAGTATGAAACGTGGCCCTCTGCAGAAGGCTCTCAGCCTGGTTCTCCTTTCCGTCTTCTTTCTTTCACTCACTGTAAACAACTCGGCGTCCGTACCCGAGTTCGCGGAACCGCTAACGAAAGCTCCCGAACCGGCACGCGGTCGTCATGCGATGGTTGCGTCGCAGCATCCTATCGCGTCGAAGATCGGTGTTGAGGTACTGAAGCGAGGCGGCAACGCGGTCGACGCG
>DATEOJ010000226.1:0-8542 GCA_035274235.1 Pyrinomonadaceae bacterium | reverse complement strand
GTTATCGAGCAGATCGAAAAATCTCCGCAGGGAGCTTCGATGGGTAACGAGCAGAAAGAAACCGCCGTTAACATCAACATGACGATCGGGAAGGTCGTGCGGTTCGGGATGCCGGTCTTGTTTCTGCTCATCTGCGTCCTCGGTGCGGCGTGTTACTGGGGAGGCGCGAAAGCGTTTGGCGGTACGGGAGGCTTTTTCCACGGATGGTCAGTCTTTGTCTATTCAGCTCTACCACCCGCTCTCATCTCGATGATCGCGAACTTTATCGTGCTGGCGTTTAAGGATGTAAACGACATCAACTACGTGGCCAGTCAACAACGCGGTGTGATACACGCGAATCCTTCTTTTCTCTTCGATGGCAAAGCGAGTCCTGTACTCACGACACTGGTGAGCACGATTGACCTTTTCCTGATCTGGGGCTGGGTTCTCGCTGCGATCGGCCTACGAATCACGAACCGGTTGTCATCGGGCTCGGCGTGGGCAGTCGTGATCATCTTTGGATTGATCGGAGTTTTGTTCCGAGTGGTCGGAGCATTCTTCAGCGGCAATCCGAATTAACTCCAAAGCGAATTGTTACTAAATTGGCCCGACCGGCATTGCCGAGTCGGGCCAATTTATTTCCGTAGAGCAACGGAGTTTGCGTCACTCGTATCTCAAGGATTCGATCGGATCCAATCGAGCCGCTTTCCACGCCGGCCATAGTCCGAATACCAGTCCGATGCCAACGCTCGCAACGAATCCGATCGCGGGTGCCCAGAGGGGTACATACGACGGCAACACGAGCTTAACTAGCAGCGTCAGTAGCCACCCGATAAGCAAACCGACAAGTCCGCCGAAGCCGGTTAGCGTCGCTGCTTCGATCAAAAACTGGAGAAGAATGTCAGACTGTTTTGCGCCGATCGCTTTTCGAATACCGATCTCGCGGGTCCTTTCGGTCACGGAGACGAGCATGATGTTCATCACACCGATTCCGCCGATCATAAGGCCGACCGACGAGATGACGACCATAAAGATCGCGACGCCCGCAGTAATAGATTGAAACTGATCGATCAAACTTGCCGCCGTCTCCATCGAAAAATTATTCGGCTTGCCGTAGGTGACGTTTCGCCGCACACGGAGGAGGTCCTGGACGTCGTCCTTCGCCTTTTCGAGCATCCCTTCACGAGCGACCGCGAGGATAAAGAGGTCATCGGCGTTCGGCTTTAGCTTTAGGGCGGAGCCCATCGGCATGTAGATAGTATTGCTCTGATCGTTGTTGCCGCCTCCGCCGCCAAACAGTTGTTCGCGTTTTTCTAAGACGCCGATAATCCTAAACTCCGTCCCGCCGACCTCGAGAGTTTGTCCGACAGGATCTTCGTACGGGAAGTAAGAATCAACCACCGACGAACCGATCAAACACACGTCGGCCTTTTCCTCGCTTTCAGTTTTTGAAAACCAACGACCGTCAAGAAGGATCTCGGTAGTCGTTTTTTCAATTTCAGGGAGCGTTCCTTGTAGCCGAACGGCGGAGGATGACTTGCCATTCTTCCCCGTAACCATCGTCTTCGCACCAAAGAAATTGTTTGAGACATCGAGGAAGGGCACGGCGGTCTCGATCGACGGCAGGGCTTTGATCGCTTCCGCGTCTTCAACGGTTAGCGGTTTCCGCATTCGCTCTTCTTGTGATCGCCGCCCATGGCTGAATCCGATATTGAACTTATAAAGAAAGATCGAACGCGTACCGAACGACTCCACCTGCTTTTCGACCGCCACGTTGATGCCGCTAATAACCGACGAGATCAGCATCACCGTAACGACACCCACGACGACACCGACGATGGTAAGAAACGAGCGCAGTTTGTTTCCGCGAAGCGTATCCAGCGCCATCTTCAGGTTTTCGTAAAAGCTGCTTCCTAGAAACTTGATCATCGTTACTCTGCCCTTAGCGCCTCGATCGGATCGAGTCGAGCTGCTTTCCACGCAGGAAAAAGTCCGGCAAGTATTCCGACGGCGGCCGATACACCGATCGCTATCACCGCAGCGTACCAGGGAATCACCGTCTTCAGGAACATACTACTGACAACGGCCCCGATCGCTTCCGCAATTACTAAACCGATCACGCCACCTATCGCCGCGAGGGTCGCCGATTCAAAAAGGAACTGCTTGAGAATATCGGACTGCCGGGCACCCAAACTCTTTCGAATCCCGATCTCCTTCGTCCGCTCGGTCACGGCAACGAGCATGATATTCATGATCACGATCGCTCCAACGACAAGTGCGATCGTCGGGACGATCATTATCACTATGAAGGTCGTTCCAAAGATACTGTCGCGGAGCCCGGAGATCGCGTCTGGCGTGATGATGCCGAACGTATCCTTCTCACCAAATCCGAGCTTACGCCGTTGACGCATAAGGATCCGTGCTTCATCAACCGAGTCCTGATAAAGCTTGTCGGATGGAGCGGAGCCAACGAAGTATAGAAACCGACTTCCACGAAAGCCGCCGAAGTTCGCACCAAATGTTTTTATCGGAAGTTGAACGAATGAGTCTTGCGGCTGACCGAAGACCGTGCCCTTTGCCACGCGAACACCGATCACTCGATACGGGATACCGCGAATATTTATTTCCTGGCCAACTGCATCGCCGCGCGGAAAGAGTTTCGCGACGACGTCGGTGCCGATGAAGGCCACACGCATTGCGCCGTTGTTCTCCGTATCGGTGAAGTATCGACCGTCGAGCACATCGATCTTCTCGATCTCACCGATAACCGGTTCGGCGCCATCGACAACGACGTCCTCCATGGTGATCGAGCCGACCTTAACTTCGCGGCGATTCCCACCGGCCTTCGCTCCGATCTTGTCAATAACCTGTGCTCTGGCGCGAATGTATTCGATATCGTCGAACGTCAGTTCCTTGTTTCGGCGCTGAGCGTCTGCGATGGAGTCGGTGTCCTTGAAGTCCTCGAAGCGAAATCGCTGAACAGTGAAGGAGTTCGAACCGATACCCGCGATCTTCTCGTCGATATAGACGTTGAACCCCGTGAGAAGGGAAAAAACGACCATGAACGCCGCAACCCCGATTATCATCCCGAGCAAGGTCAGGAATGACCGAAGTTTGTGCGCCCAAATTGCAGAAAGTGCGAGTAAAAGGGTTTCTCGAAGATCCATCGTGCCTGACGTTATATTACGCCAATTAGTGGGAATAAGTTATCCGACAGGTGCCGACCGGACCGGAAGCTCTCGCTTGAACCCAGGTTCAAACGAAAAGACTCCGAAGTTCGTTGAGGCGAAGCTTCGATCATGCGTGCCGAAAGCTCCCGATCGAGTTACTCAATCTTATCTGCGACGATTTTCCAAATCGACGTGAGGTGGCAGAAAAACACTATTGGAACGATTACGGCAGGAAGCCATATGAACGGGAAGTAGGTAACCCCGATGTTCGGCTGATCGAGCCCAGCCAGTTGGAACGGAGATGGAAATGCGAGAACCGCGATCGTGACGATGTTCGTCAGCAAAAGTAGCGCTCCTAGATTCCAAATGAAGAGCAGCCAACGGTTCACACGTCCGTTACGGAACGCGAGAAAGTAGACGAGCGGGGCAGTGACTCCCGAGACAATATCTAAGTTGCGTCCTTCGAACGTCATCTCGATCGGTACCTGGCCGGACTGGTAAAGCCACAGAAGACAGATCTCGACCGGGATTCGGATCACGTGAATTATCGTCAAGACGGTCAGCGGCGTTCGCCCGAGAAAGCGTCGGAAGAAGACGAGATAGACGAGCGTCAGCGCAATGAATGGCCAGACACCGAACGCGAACGTTCTCGGCGGCACGACGTCAAAATTTTGAAAGAATCCGCTGAAGGCGAGAATCGCTGTCGCGATCAACCACACGCAGACAAAGGCGAAGAGAAACTTCGCGGGAGCGGAGTCAAAGCCTGTTCGATAGATCGCGTAGGTAAAGAGGCCGACCGTTAACGCAGTCGTCAGGATGAAAACCACCGTCAGATATAACGGCAGTCCCTCGATCATTTGATCCGTTCGTCTTTCTCGATCTGACCGTCGCGGATCGTAATAACGCGGTGAGCTCGTTCTGCGACTTCGTGTTCGTGGGTCACGACTATGATCGTGTTTCCTTCCGAGTGAAGCTTCTCAAACAGCGCCATGATCTCGACGCTGGTTTTTGAATCGAGTGCACCCGTCGGCTCGTCGGCGAGAAGAATAGATGGATGATTGACGAGAGCTCGAGCGATCGCCACGCGTTGACGCTGTCCGCCGGATAACTCGTTCGGGCGATGCGACACGCGATCGCCGAGTTCCACAGATGCGAGAGCAGCCTGCGCTTTTTCGTGGCGTTCGCCTGCACGCATTCCGGCATAGATGAGCGGAAGCTCCACGTTGTGAAGAGCCGTCGCACGTGCGAGAAGATTGAATGTCTGAAAAACAAACCCGATCTCTTTGTTACGAATCCGAGCTAGCTCGTCGTCCGTCATGTCCGAAACGAGCTGGCCATTGATCCAATACTGACCTTGGGTAGGCGAGTCGAGGCAACCGATGAGATTCATCAGCGTCGATTTTCCCGAACCCGATGGTCCGATGATCGCCAGGTAGTCGCCTTGCTCGACGTGGAACGAGACATCACGAAGAGCATGAAGCTCTTCGTTACCCATCTGGTAAGTCTTCCAGATGTTCTGCATCGAGATGAGGGTTCTTGTCTCCGGCTCCGTGCCGTTTGCACTCGGCTCCGCAACTGCGACTTCGTTTTCCATGAATCGGTACATATCGGTTGTCTCTGAGTCCCGCCTCCAGGCGACAGGTCGATCGATGCATACGACGCCCGAAGGCGGGACTCAAAACTAAGACTTGTTCGCGTTTTCGCCTTCTTTCTTTTCCTGACGCTTTACGACGGTGCCTTCTTTCAGCGTGTTCAGTATTCGACTCGGACCTGTGATGACTTCCTGCCCTGCCGATAGGCCTTTGAGGATCTGGATATCAGACTCACCCGTGATTCCGGTCTCGACCTCGACGAACTTGGCCTTGCCGTCTTCCATGACGTAAACACCTTTAATTGGTTTCGGCTTGTCGACCGGAGCAGCTCCAGCTGCCGGGGGTTGTCCCTCGGGCGACGGCGTACCTTCCGGCTTCTTCTCGATAACCGCCTGAAGAGGAACCGCGATGACATCATTAGCGGTCGTCGTCGTGATCGTAGCCGTCGCACTCATACCCGGACGCAGACCGCTCTGCATTTCCGGCGTGAGATTCACGAGCCTAACCACAACACGAAATTCTTTCGCTTCCTGGACGTTGATGTTCACCGACAGACCGCCGCCGGTCTGCGATTTACCAACTGCGAGCGGGGTCTTCTGAAGCACTTCGCCTTCGAGTTCTTTCTCGCCGAACGCATCGACCTTGATCTTTGCTTTCTGTCCGACGGCAACCTTATCGATCTCCGTCTCATCGACCTTAACCTCGACATTGACTTGCGACATGTCGGCGATCGTCAGCAGCGCAGTGGTCGAAAGTCCGGCGACAGCGAAGGTCCCCACTTTTGATGGGATCTCGGCGATAACGCCGGCGATCGGTGCGATGACGGTTGTCTTGTCGCGGCGATCGCGCTGTCCGCGAAGAACCGCGGCCTGCTGATCGGCGGTCTTTGTCGCACGATCGATCGCATTCGCGGCGTCACGAACTGCTACTTCTTGCTGCCGGACGCGTGCCTGAGCATCGCGGACGGAAATCTTTGCGGTCTCGAGTCTCTCGCGTGATGTCTTGAGCGCAGCCGTTGTTGCGTCGACTCGGTCTTTCGCTTCGTCGTATTCCTTTCTAGAAACGACGCCACTCTCGAGAAGCTTCTCGTTACGCTTGAGTTCACGGATCGCCGCATTCAAGTCGACTTGAGCTCGGTCGATTTCGGTTTGGGACGTGCTTACGTTTTGGCGAGCGGTGTCTACAGCAATCTGAGCAACGTTCAACTGCTGATTCGCCTGGGCCCGTTGGTTCTCGGCACCTGTGATCTGGGTTTGAGCCGACTGGAACGCCGCGAACTGAGCGTCGGCACTGGATTCGAGTTGGTTCGGATCGAGCCTTACAAGTACCTGGCCTTTATCAACGACATCGCCTTCCTTAACGGTAATGTCTTCGATCTTTCCTTCGACCTCGCTGGTGAGGTTCATGAACTGGATCGGACGCACTTCGCCCGACGACGTCACGGTGGATTTGAGTTCGGGACGAACCTCGATCTTAACTGCGGTTACTTCGGGGGTATCGGTGCGAGTTGCGAAGATGCTCGCTACTATAACAATCACGAGCAGCACGCCTACCGAACTGCCGATAATGATCTTCTTCTTACGGCTCAATGCCATACTTCGGGTGTCCTCTCCAACTTGATTTCAGGATTATGTAAGAATTTTGGGCTTAGCCCAATAAATACAGCGTCAAAGCGATACTACGACTGATACGATTTCATAGTTTCAAAAAAGTCCGGTCGTCCCTGCGAGAGCGGTTTGACCTTTCAAAGCGCTGGATTTACGATTTACGAACAACGTGCGAGCGGGTAATATGCTCTTAGCCTTCGGTTCGCTATCTCTCGATGATAAAGTGTCAATCTTGCGGAACAGAAAATCTTGAACGATCGCAGTTTTGCGAGCAGTGCGGAGGACGTCTGTCGATCGCTCCGCAGACGAGCGGACAGCACCGCGTGCCGAGTTACGCTCCGCCGCTTGTAAGCAATCCCGGCGTCCGCATCTCAAACATCACGTCGGTGGGTATTCCACCTTTGGTGGATCATTCGCAACCTAAGAAGGAATCAGACGGTTTGAACGCTCCGAAGGTTGGCCACGCCCGGCTCACGATCGAACGCGGCGAATCGATCAACACCGAATTCAATTTATCGGCCGAAGAGTCTTATATAGGACGTTGGGACGCCGACAACGGGATCTTTCCCGATGTCGATCTTGACGCCCACGATCCTGACGCAAAGGTTTCACGCCGGCATGCGCGGATCATTTTCAGGAACGGCGCTTATTCGATAGAGGACCTGGGTTCGACTAACGGCACTTTCATCAATCGCGGGCGACGTCTATTGCCCGGCAATTCGCAGGCCCTTAACGAAGGTGATGAGATAATTGTCGGAAAGACATTCCTGCGTTTTCACGTTAACGGTTAGTCATCCTAAGTTCCGAAACTTAATAACATGACGCATTGTCACGAATGCGACTCCCAGGTCGCTGAGAATGATATATTTTGCCCCTTTTGCGGAGCACGTCTTCATGACACATCTGCAGAACCTGCGGTTGCGTCCGAACCGGCCGAAGATCTGTCGGCAAATGCGACCACGGAACGGGACATGATCGACCTGGATGTACCGGAGATTCCGGCCGATCTCGGAAGGACGTCGGACAACGTCGTTCCGCAATCGACGTCTGATCTCTCGAACGACGCCGAACCGCAACCGGAACCAGAACCCGAGCCACAACTCGAACCTGAACCAATTCTCGTCTCAGCCGAGCCGGAAGTTGTCGCGGAACCTGTGATCGAGATATTTCCCGAAGAGCCTGGGGAACCGACCGCCGAGCAACCAGTTGTCGATGTCGCGGGTGGTTTGTTCGACGAGCGCCCATTCGATCAAGAGCGGGGAATCTCGAAGCCGCTGGATGAGTTCGATCCCGGCGAACCGCCTTCGCCGATGTACGACTCCGTCAGGATAATGGAATCGAAGCCGCGTCCGGACGAGGCTGACACGCGTATTCAAGGGATATCGGATCCGACACCGCAACCGCCGGCACCGGCGATCCTCTCGCAGGAGACGGATTCCACTCCGAAGTCGTATACCGAACCGAACATGGGTGTCGGTGGCGACACCGACGGCAAGCGATCGGCAAAGCTCAAGCCACTTACAGAAGGGACCATCCTCAACAATCGTTACGAGGTCGTACGCAAGATCGGTGGCGGCGGCATGGGCGCAGTATATCTCGCGAGCGACAACAATCTCGGCGGTGTCCTACGCGCCGTCAAGGAGATGGTGCAGTCGCATATCGAGGAGGAACAGCAGGAAAAAGCGATCAACGACTTTAAGCGTGAGTCGATGATCCTCTCGACGCTCGATCACCCGTCGATACCGACCATCTACGATTACTTCTACGACAGCGACGAGGGACGTTTCTATCTCGTCATGAAGTACATCTCCGGTGGAGACCTCGCGTCACGCCTGCGCTCCGCACCGGAAGGAAAGATCGACGAGAAAAGCGTTACTCAGTGGGCTCTCCAGATAACCGACGTACTCGATTACCTTCACAACCAACCATCGACTATCGTATATCGCGACCTTAAGCCGTCGAACATCATGGTCGACGGTAACTCCGGTCGGATCATGCTGATCGATTTCGGCATTGCGCGTTCGATAAGTCAGAAGGAAGAGAAAGGAGTGACGGCGGTCGGAACGATGGGTTACGCACCGCCGGAGTTGTTTAGCGGGAACGTCGAGCCTCGATCGGACATTTATAGTCTCGGTTCGACGATGTTCCACCTGCTGACAGGTGCCGATCCCCAAAGCAACCCGTTGCTTATTTT
>DATEOJ010000225.1:0-3415 GCA_035274235.1 Pyrinomonadaceae bacterium | reverse complement strand
GTTCGAGATAATTCCCCCAATACGGTAGAAACAAGGACTGATGCCGTTCGGTCAGCTTTTCTGCTTCCGACCACTGACCGTTGTTTACATATGCAGCAAACAATTCGGTGACTGCATAGTTTCGTTGATTCTCATTTTTCTTTATCGACGGCGCTTCTTTGAGATAAGCGAGGACTTGTGCGACGCGTCGAGGATGGTCGTCACTTTCTTCGAATAGGCGAGCGAGATCAAGCCTTCGTTCGACTGGACCGCGCGAGACTATCCGTTCGAGCTCTGAACTGTAAAAATTCTTTTGCTCCGGAGATAGCCGATCGTCCTCAAGGATCGTCTCCAGGACGTCACGTTCTTTGCTGCCCCACTCCGGCCGTTTGTCGAAAACGGCTGCAAGGGTGTCGCGTCGATCTACAAAAAGCTTCTGGCCAACGTCGTTCAGGTCGCAATACTCGATCGCGGCGTGAACAATGTTAAAGGCGAGATCGGATTCCGGACGAGATCGACCAAACTCTTTTAGAAGAATATCCGCTAGTTTCGAATCGGCCCGACGGAATCCCTCCTTATGCCGGCAACGGTCGCCCACACGCTCAACGAACCAAGCTCCGTCACGTTCTGAAAGGTTTGATAAAGCCTCGCTCAGAGTATTTTCCATGCTCGCGAATTCGTTACGGCCGTCGTAATAATTCAGCCTTTCCATCCAGTACTCTAACGACTGAGCGCGAGCTGCCTCGTCATTCAACACTTTGGTTTCGACTACTCGCGCGCCTGAACCCGCCTGCACCGCACCCGCTAGTCCGTAATCTTTCCCGGACATGAGATCGTCAGACTTCGCGGCGATCAATTCTTCTATCAGTGGTTGCGCCAAGTGCGACTGAGCAGTTCGCTGATACGCAGCTGCGAGTTTTTCTTTTGTCCAGTACCGCAACTGTTTCTGCCAATCGAGACGCTGGATGCGTTGCCCGACAAACGGATACTGTCGTTGAAGGGCTCCGACCTCTTCATCCGTGATGTCTTTTGAGAGTGACTTCTGAAAATAACGGATGGCAAGCGAGGGATCTACTTCCCGGACCGAGTCGCCAAACTCATAGTTTGCGAGCGCGCCCTCGGGAACAAAGATGTCGCCAAGCCAACTCGTTTCACCTTCAAAGGGACTGGGAGTCTCCTTAAACGTAAAGTCCCGGGCATGTTTTACCGCAGCGATGTATTGGTTGAAGAACTGCTTGTTGCCTGGCTCGGAGCGAACGCGTGCGGCCATTTCATTCAGGATGGGCTGCGCTTCATTCTTTTTTAGTCGCCGCTCAAAGTTGATCTGGAACCAACTGTTCCAAATCGAAACCCGCGTTGCCAACCATGTCTCAAGTTCCTTCTCGTCGCCTTCGATCTGCCACAAACTGATAAAGCCGTTCGCGGAATAATAGCCATCATCTGGCGTGAGTGTTTCGTAATACAACCGGAGCGCCGCTAGATCTTGTCCGATGTTTGCTCGGACAACGTCTAGTAGCCACTTTCGGTCAGATTGCGCCGGTAGATCCGGAGCCGCGGACAGCTCGGTAACGGTTTGTCGAATTGCTTGTTTATCACCTGCCCGCTTGTAAACATCCAGTCGTAGCAGAAGGTCGTTAACACCGGAAGCCTTTGTTCGCGACATCTCGCTAACAAGACTCGGCAGACTTTTCTTCAATAAGATCTTATTGACCTTCAGGTGCAATTCGTCTGACGTAGTGGGCGTCTGAGGAAAGGCCGAAACCGCTGACACGAGGATAAAAAAACAAACTGATGAAATCCGAGCGTTCATGGCTTACTCCTGGATGTGACCTGGGCGAATCAGACTAGTTGATCGATGCAGCCGCGACCAATTAGGTGGCTTCGCCCGCTCTAACTGATACTCGATGCGTCACTTCACAGTGCCGCCTTCGGAAGCAATACCAGGTTCTCGATAAAAAACTCCATCATGCGTTCACCGCCGAGGGCGCTGTGACCGCGATCCGGACCGACCTGCACCTCGAAACTCTTACCCGCCCGTTGAAGCGCTTGTATCAACTGCATCGAGTTGTTCGGATGCACGTTGTTATCTGCGGTGCCGTAGTAAAGCATCAGGCGACCGCTCAACTTGTCCGCGTAGGTCATCGCGGCGCCTGCGTCATAGCCGGCCTTGTTTTCTTGCGGGATCCACATGTAACGCTCGGTATAGATGGAGTCGTATTGTCGCCAATCGGTAACCGGCGACATCGAGACGGCTGCCTGGAAGACGGTTGGGTGGCGCAAGATGGCGAGTGCCGACACATATCCACCATACGAAGTTCCGAAGATACCGACCCGTCCGCAATCTACGTAGCTGCGCGAACAAAGCGATTTGATACCCGCCGCCTGATCATCAACCTCGACGACGCCGAGTTTCTGATAGATCGCATCGACAAAACGTTTCCCGCGTCCGCCGGCGCTACGCGAATCGAGCGACACGACGAGGAAGCCGAACTCCGTGTAGGGATGCGGTGTCGAGAACCTCTCACCTGCGCCATTGGTTTCAGGTCCACCGTAGACCGTCAGTAGGACCGGGTACTTCTTTGCCGGGTCGAAGTTTGATGGCCTGTTTAGGATACCGTGTAGATCCGTCGTACCGTCCGCGGCTTTGAACGTGAACAATTCGACCGGCTGCAATTGAAGCTGTTGATATTTCGTGATGTCGCTCGCGACGATCTGTGCAAGGACCTTGCCTTCTGCGTCGATCAAACGAGTGACCGGAGGTTTGTCATGCGTTTGAGCAACGTCGACAAAGTACGTGCCGTTAGGTGATGCCGTCACCATGTGGGAAAGAGCGGGATCGGTTAGCCGTCGATCGTTTTTTCCATCGAGACCCACACGATGCAACTGCAACTTCATGTGGTTGTCGCCGCTGCGAGCTGTGTAGAAGAGAACTCCTGCCTTCTCGTCGACATGAACGATCTGACCAACCTCGAACGGATGTGCGGTAAGAGCAGTGATGAGCTTGCCGCTCAGATCATAGAGATAAAAGTTGCGGAAGCCCGTTCGCTGCGAGGCCCAAATAAAACGTTTGCCGTCACTCAAATACTTCTTCGCGGGCGTGTTCTCGACCCAACTTGCGGGCCATTCTTCGCGGACCAGAACGCGACACTTGCCCGTGGTCGGCGAACACGCGACATGCTCCATCACGTTCTGGCGGCGGTTTGTTCGATTGAAAGTGATCTCGCTGCCGTCCGGCGTCCACTCGACCTTGTAGACGTAATGGCCGACCGCATCATTAGTAAATTGCGCACCATCGCGAACATCGATCCGCACGCGACTTTTCGCAGCGACGTCGTAGACATACAACTCGACGATCGGATTTGGCTCGCCAGCTTTGGGATAAGCCTCGACGTCAGTTTTGCTGTAGAGAGATGTCTGATTCATCTGAAGCAGGAAG
>DATEOJ010000224.1:0-4158 GCA_035274235.1 Pyrinomonadaceae bacterium | reverse complement strand
CAAACGCGGACATAGTAAAGGCCGCTCAGACGAACGGCCATTCCAAAAAGAAACTCGATATTTAACCGTCACATCGGTCCGAGTGACTGCCGGAAGAAATCGATGACGCGTTGGTCATAGGCTTCCGACAGCTCAAGCGATGCGTTGATGATGCTGAAGCCGGACGGGCTGAGGTCGGTCCGTGATTCGACCGCTGAACCGACCGGGAAACACTTGCTCAGCTTTGATGTCGATTCCTGAAATGTAGGAGCGTCGAGTCCACCGAGAAGCAACACCTTGCGACCGGCCAATTGCTTTGCGGAGTCGCACGACGTCTCACGGCGGAAGCATCCGTCGTAAAAATACGGACGGGTCCCATACTCTGCGAATTTCGACGTCAGCGAGCTGCCAAACGGAAAACGTTTCTCGACCGTCGATGCCACCATCGCCTCGGAACTCTGCGGAACCGAATCCAGAACAAGAGCCTTCACGTTCGCATCTTTTGTTGCAGCGGAGATCGCCGCCAGACTACCCATCTCGAGTCCGTAGATCCCGATGTCTTTTCCCACGAGCGGAAACTGCTCGGGCGTCTTTATGCTCTTGAGAAATTCGATCGCCGCGACGGCGTCGTCCGCTTCGCAACTTCCGAACGACGTGTAGTTGACCGACGGATTTTGACCGTGGCCACGAAGGTCGGGCATCAGGATCGTGAAGTTCGTCGCTTCATTCAGCTTTACACCAAGGTTCAGGACAAACGAACGATTCGCTCCGTACTTGTGAAGAAGGATTACGGCAGGTGCGTCTTGTGCTCCGCGAAGAAGCCAGCCGCGAGCCCCGGTGTTGTCACCATTCTTCCAATTCTCTTCGGTCACCTGTGCTCCGCGAGCGCTCAACATCCCGTATGTTTCCGGAGTAACGAGGTAAGCTGCGCTGACCGGATGAGAAGTCTCATGAACCAGCCAGATCGAAGCTCCCGTAACGGCGATTACCGCCAGAACGACGACCGGGAGGATCAGACGAAAAACGCTTTTTATAAGCCGAATACTCTTTGCCATAGGACAGGTGAAAAGGCTGGATGCAACCAGGTTTGCGTGTAAGGATTCTTAGGGAGAAGCCGAAGGAAAAATGGCTTCAGATATGCCAGTTGAGATGGTAACATATTGCCCGTCCCGGAAGGAAGATGTTTTTAATAATGACCAGCCTTAAAACACCGATATTTACTGCATTTTTGATCGCTTTTCTACTTCCGTTGCCGGCAAGATTCCAGGCTCCGGCCTCAAATTCGGGCGGGGCGTCGGATAAGGTCAGTGCAGGCTATGTGCGTTTGTCGGACGTCAAGGAAGGAATGAAGGGTACGGCCCGCACAGTCTTCCGCGGCAGCGAGCCTGAAGAATTCAACGTTGAGATACTCGGTATCGTCCCGGGGGCGATCGGTCCGAAACAGGATCTGATCGTCGGAAAATTGAGCGGTGGCGGAGCTGATCGAACGGCTGTATTCGCCGGCATGTCCGGGTCGCCGGTTTATGTCGACGGAAAGTTACTCGGAGCGATCTCTTACAGTTTCCCATTCTCGAAAGAACCGATCTGCGGCATCACGCCGATCGAACAAATGATCGCGATCTTCGAGCAGAAGCAGCCGGCAAAGACCGCGTCGGCTGAACCGCGTGCAGTTTCGTTTGCTGAACTCGCTTCGAATTGGACGCACGACCTCCCAAAACCACCGGCGGCTTCCGGCTTGATCTCCGGCATGTCGTCAAACTCGCTTCTGATGGCGGTCGCCGGACAAAGCTTTCAACCCATCGCGACACCGGTTACGTTTACCGGCTTGTCGCAAGAGACACTAAACACATTCGCACCGCAGTTGATGCAAGTCGGACTGGTCCCGGTTTCGTCGGTCGGCGGCGCGGCACCGATGTCGCCGATGAAAAAGGCGGACGCCTCGACGCTGGTGGGCGGCGATTCGGTCTCCATGCATCTGACCCGCGGCGACTATAGTATGGCGGCCGCGGGGACAGTGACACTGCGAGACGGCGACAAGATCTATGCATTCGGTCATCCGTTTCTAAGTTTGGGGACTTCCGATCTGCCCATGTCTGAATCGCATGTCGTTGCGGTAATTCCGAGCGTTGCGAACTCCTTTAAGTTGGCCGTCCCCGATTCGATGGTCGGCACTATGACACAAGATCGCGCGACCGGAGTTTTCGGAAAGCTCGGACAAGCGCCGAAGATGATCCCCGTGCGGATGGAAGTGACTACAAGTCGCGGACAGAAAGACGTCGTCAACTTTGAAGTAGCAAAGGACGATTTCTTAACTCCTCTGCTTCTCAATATCGCGGTCTACAACACGGCAGTCGCTCAAGAGCGTTCGGTCGGAGACGCGACCGTCGAGATCAGTGGATCGATCGCCGTCAAAGGACAAGAAGCGGTCCGCGTAGATCGCCGGTTCGCTGGCGGACAAGCTGCCACCCTAGCGGCGGCCTCTGTTGCGGGTCCGGTCGCGGCTCTTATGAAGAGTCGGTTCGACGACCTCGACATCAGCGGGATCGATCTCAAAGTGAACGCAACCGACGGCAGCAAGACCGCCGTCCTCGACCGCATGTCGATCGACAAACTACAGGTTAAGGCCGGTGAGAGCGTCGAAGTACAGGCCTTTGCACGCACGAACGCGGGCAAAGTATTCCTTCAGCGAATTCCCGTGACGATTCCTGTCGATACTCCAACTGGTATGTTCTCAATAACCGTCGCCGACGGACGAGAGATCCAGCAGGATTCGGCGACGCAACAGTTCGTCCCTCGCGATCTGGCCGAGCTGATCGCAACGATCAACAAACTCCGGTACAGCGACCGTCTGTACTTGCAGACCTTCCGCACGACTAACGGCGCGATCATCGGTTCGAGCGAAATGCCGAATCTTCCGCCGTCAGTTCTCGCGACGCTGAACAACGATAGGACCGCCGGCGGCATCAAACCGGCGGTTCAGACGATCGTCAACGAGGTCAGGCTTGCACCGGCTGAGTTTCTTATTACGGGACAGCAGACTCTGACGATAGAAGTCGTGAAATAACTTTTTGAGTGAGTTTTCTCCTCGCCCTGGTCAACGCCGATGCGTTGACCTTTTTTTTGTGATTGGCCAAACTGAATTGTGAACGACTTACCTAAGATCCTCGACGCCGCAAGCTTCGCCGCAGTAAAACACAAAGATCAGACAAGAAAAGGAAACGGCCAGCCGTATATCAATCACCCGCTGGAAGTCGCGAACATCCTCGCAACGATCGGTGGTGTCGATGACGATGACATGATCATCGCCGCCCTGCTTCACGACACTGTGGAGGACACCGACGCGACGTTCGAAGATCTTGAAAAGAAGTTTGGTCCGCGGATAACGGGATTCGTGCGTGAGCTGACCGACGATAAGTCGCTGCCGAAACAAGATCGCAAGCGGCTTCAGGTCGAACACGCTCCGCACATGACTCACGAGGCGAAGCAGATAAAACTCGCCGACAAGATCAGCAACATCCGCGATGTAACGGATAATCCGCCGCCGCATTGGCCGATCGAACGTCGACGTGAGTATGTCGAATGGGGTGAGAGGGTAGTCGCGGGTTTGCGGGGCTCGAATCAGAAGTTGGAAAAGTTGTTCGACGATCTTGTCGCAACCGCTCGAGAGAAGATCGGCTGATTACGCGCTCGCGTCGCCTTCGATCCAAACTTCACCGTCAGCGTAAACTTCCTTTTTCCAGATCGGCACCGTTCGTTTCAATTCACGAATCAACCATTCGCACGCAGCGAACGCAGCTTTTCGATGTGGAGCCGCAACCGAGATGACGACGCTCGTCTCACCGATCTCGAGTCGTCCGAGCCGATGGACGATCCCGACGTTCGAGATCTCGAAGTCGCGCTTAGCTTGTTCGACGAGCTTCTGCATCTCCTTGATCGCCATCGATTCGTACGCTTCATAGACAAGATGAACCGTCTCGCGTCCTTTTGTGAACTTGCGGACGTAGCCGTCGAGTGTGACGGTGGCACCACATTCGGGAGGGACGACGCGGCGAGCGACGGAGTCGATGGAGACCGGATCAGTTGTGAGTTCGCAGAAGTCGACGCGTTCGCTTTTACCAGAAGATGACATACAGCTAATTCAAATCAGCCGCCGGAGACGGCAGAGAATACAGCCAGCTT
>DATEOJ010000223.1:0-15904 GCA_035274235.1 Pyrinomonadaceae bacterium | reverse complement strand
GGGATTTCGGATTTGGGATTTCGGATTTGGGATTTGGGATTTGGGATTTGGGATTTGGGATTTGGGATTTGGGATATGGGATTTGGGATTTGGGATTTGGGATTTGGGATTTGGGATTTGGGATTTGGGATTTGGGATTTGGGGTTTGGGATTTGAAATTTCAGAAGCGGATCTCGTACAGCTGAGACTTCCCGCTCCGGTTACTGGTGAAGATCAGCCGACTTCCATCGGGCGACCATTGTGGTGAAACGTCGTTGCCGACATCCCGCGTCAAACGAAGCAGTCCGGTGCCGTCCGCGTTTATCAGATATATCTCCGGATTGCCGTCGGTGTTACTGACAAACGCTATCCGCTTTCCGTCGGGCGAAAAAACAGGGTCGACGTCGTACTTTGGTCGCGTGGTCAGGCGTGTCGGCGTGCCGCCTTCAACGCTTACCGAAAACAATTCAAAGTTGCCGACCCGGCCATCCTCGCGATCGTTTGCGAACACCAAAGACTTTCCGTCGGGTGACCACGTCGGTCCCGACGACATCGCGCGATCGCCGAAGATCATCTTCGGATCCGATCCATCGGAGTTCATGACATAGATCTCAAATGTGCTCGTCCCCGCTGCCCGACTCGCCGCAAAGGCGATCTTTGTCCCGTCAGGCGAGTAAGCCGGCGACGTATCCCGCGACGGATTGTTCGAGAGATTCATAAACCCCGTGCCATCAATATTCACGGAACATATTTCGGTATTCTCTTCGATCCGGTCTTGAAAAAGGATCTTTGTCCCGTCTCGTGAAAATGACGGACTACCGCCGGCCGTCGTTTTGTAAACGAGTCTGTCGCTCTGCGACGCCCGGTCGAAGATCCTTATCTCATTCGAAGACAGATAGACGATCTTATCGCCAGCGGGCGAATACGACGCTGCGAGCGGATCGTCATTCTCGATCTTTGGTCCGACAAGCGAAGGAGCAAACGGCTCGACGTTCATCAAATAGATGTTCTCCTTCCCGCCCCGATCGCTCAGCAACAAAACTTTGGTCCCATCCGGCGACCAACTCATCGGAAAGCAAGCATCCCAACCCGGCTCGTCGGTCAGCTTTCGAACATTGCTGCCGTCGAGACTCATGATATAGACATCAGTGTTTTCTTTTTCCGTGTCCGAGTTAAAAAGTATCTGCGTGCCGTCAGGCGAATAAGATGGAAATGCATCGTGACCCGGATTATGCGTAAGCCGCTTCGTCTCGCCGGTCGCGATCACTCTTGAATAGACCTCGAAGTAGCCCTCGATATCGCTAACGTAAACAATGCTCTTCCCGTCGGGCGAGAACGCGGGATCGGAATCGAAGTAAGGGCTTTCGACGACCGGGACGATCGCTCCGGTTTCTACGGTGTAGATAAAGATGTCGGAGTTGTTAGGAATGGAAGGATCCCGCGACAACATTTGAAACACGAGCCGGCTCGAATCCGCAGACCATAGACAATTGCCGGGATGAAACGGCATGACGCGTTCATTCGAACCGTCCGTGTTCGCCAGGTAATACTTCGGATCGCCCTGCTTGTGAAAAAACACCTTCGTCCCGTCGGGCGAAAATAATCCGGCCGTCATACCCGGAATCTCCGACTGTTCCTGAACTCCGGTCCCGTCGAGGTTCATCACAAACGTGCGCAAGGTTTGCTTGTCGAGAAACCGTGCGAAACGGATCTTACCGTCATTGGTAAAGGTGGGATACGCGTCATCGAACGGTACGTTGGTCAGACGTGTAAGCGCACTCTTGTCTATAGCGGCGTGCGGAGTGTGACGGAAAAAGACGAGATACGATCCCAACGATACAAGAGCGAGCGCGATGAGGCCGACACTCAGGAGCAGCTTCCACTTCCCGCTGCCTTTAGACGCCGAAATCTCGCTTTCTTCAACGTCCTTTTGCTCCGGCGATGACTCGTCGATCGAAACACGTGCGACTTGAGCACGCGTCGCGTCAGGAAGGTTTACCTTGCGCACGAGCTCGACAAAACGAGGATCGTCTCGAAGATAGTCGAACTCGGCGTCGATGTTTAGCCAGGTCAGATTTGAGTCGCGTTCCTTGTAAGCGGTATCCAACCACGTGAACACATCGTCAGTCTCGTTAAGGACTGCGAATCCACTCGCGATATTGACCGCGCTGACGTACGTTCGATCCCGCTTTTCGATCATTCCCCGCAGCTCATTCCGCGCACCGTCGCGATCGCCGGTCCGTGCTTTTAGAAAGATCGAGGCCGAGCGAGTGAGCGACATGTCGTCGGAAAGCTTCACTGCGTCTTCGGCCGCTTTCGCCGCTTCGTCCAGTCGACCGGTCGCCACATACGATTGGACAAGAAAGTAGTAAGCGAACAAATAATCCGGCGCGAGTTTGATCGTCTCTTTGTGAATTCGGATCGCGGCTTCCTTTTCACCGAGGTGAGCAAACGCCTCGCCCATCCACGTACTGATCGACGGAGAAAGCGGGTCGAGTGTCTGGGCTTTCTTCAACTCGACGATCGCGTCGCCGATCCGTCGGAGCCGCAGCAGAAGCGTCCCGTACACGCGATGTGCGGCGGCATCGTTCGGGTTCAGCGAGATCGCTTTCTGGAACGAGAGCTCGGCACCCTGCCAGTTCCAATCGAAGTCCATCAGGATAATGCCAAGCGAAACATGTGCTTCGGGAATGGCGTCATCCAACTCAAGCGCACGAAGCGCGGCCGCCTTTGCCTTTGGGAAAGCCGAGTGCGGGTCGAGTGCGTCCGAGAGTGGTAATAATTGATACGCCTCGGCCATTCCGGCGTAGGCGAGCGCGTAGAACGGATCTATCTCGATCGCCTTTTCGAAATGGGCGAGCGCTTTTGTGAGACCGTCGGCCGTCCGTTTCGAGAAATAGAATCGGCCTTTTAGATATTCTTCGTAGGCGGCTTTGTTCTCTGTATACCGCTTAGTCAACTGCACGCGCGTCTCGGCGGAGTATTGTTTGCTGAACGCGGTCACGATCCGTTCGGCGATGCGGTCCTGCACTTCGAAGATATCTTCGATCTCGGTGTTAAAAGTTTCGGCCCACAATATCTTTCCGCTTTCCGCATCGAGCAGCTGCGCCGTCAGTCGCAATCGGTTCCCGCGTTTTTGATAGTTACCTTCGAGGATCGCATCGACGTTGAGAAGTTCTGCGATCGCGACGGGGTCTTGTTCCGTCGCACGGAACTTCAAGACCGAGGTCGTTGGCCGAGTGATTATCTGCCCGACCTGCGTGAGCTGAGTGATAAGGGAGTCGGCGATGCCCACTCCGAAAAATTCGTCGTCCTCCGTAGCCGACAGCGGGTGAAACGGGAGAACCGCCACGCTATTGATCTCGCCCAGACTCCGTCTCTCGTTGCCGCCGACCTTTACACGCAGGTTTCGCTCGATAACGAGGTCGGAATCCGATGTCTTAACATCGGCGGAAAAACGATAACCGAGTTTCGAGATCGTCTTTATGTACTGATTGCCATCGACGTTGAGGATCTTCCTTAGGCGGGAGACATACTGGGCGAGGTTGCTTTCTTCAACAAACGTGTTCGGCCAGATCGCCGAGATCATCTCCTCCTTGCTGAGAACTTTCCCGTTGTTCTCAACCAGCATCCGCAGTGTTTCGAACTCTTTGGTCGGGAGATGAACGGTCCGTCCGTCGACAGTGAGCAGCTGCTCCTGAACGTTCAAGACGAATTTGCCGAACTGATAGACCGTCGCCATTTACTGGGGTTCAACGAAAATTCAAAAAAATTCAAAAAATGTTTAAGACGCCCGAAAAGAGTTTCGCCGATGATCGTTTGCAATGACGACGCACAAAAATGACGGCATCGTGGTTGAGATCGACGAGCGCATCGCGGTCACAAACGAAGAACAGCAATTTGAAGCATATTGCTCGGATTGCAAAAAGATGTCCCACATGGTCACGCCAAAAACGGCCGCCGTACTTACCGGGATTTCCGAACGAGAGGTATTTCGGCTTATCGAAGGAAATGAGGTCCATTTCATCGAGAACGCTCGGGTACTCGTTTGTATCGAGTCGCTTCGAAAACGTACGGCTGATTCTAACACAACGACTGCGTAGCGATTTATCAGGGACGGGCCGGGCTCGACCAGCTGAAACATGAAAAAACTTTTCTTCATCCTGATCTTCGTTTTCTTAAACAGCGTCGTCGCGACCGCACAGACAACGACCGCATGGGGATATAACACCGGCTACGGGCAGGTGTATGGATCCTTCGGTCTCGCACACACGATGCAGAGCATGTACAACGTCGCTCGTGCGCAGGGACACAACAAGACGGCGTCGACCTCCGCTCCCAAGGGTTCTGGCGGATCCTCTAAGACTCAGGTCACATCGTCTAACGCACCCGCGGCGAAACCCGCACCGCCGTCGAGAGTGGTCCGAAACTACGGACGCTTTCGACCCGATGCGACGGTCGATACCGCAACGGCTCTGGCCGACGCACTCGGTGAGACGGCCGATGAAAAGGCTCTGATAAAAAGCATCTACATCGCGACCAAGGGAGCATACGAGAAGGAAGCGGCTTCGAAAGGGTGGTCGAATAATGTCGCCGGCGGACTCACCTTCTTTACGGTTACAGCGATTGCGGTCTATCGCGATATCGAGGACCCGGGCTACGAGACGATGGCCGCATACTACGATGTCATGAACGCAGCCCTCGACGAGACGCCGGAATTCGCGACCGTTGCGAACAAGAACAAGCAGGGCTTCAATAACATGCTGATCGGGTTTAGCGGACTCATCGTCGCGAGTAATTTGGAGGCGAAAGAAAACAACGATCCGACAGCGATCGCCAATTCTAAAAAACTCGCCGGCATGCTTATCGAAATGGTTCTGAAGGCCGATCCCGAAAGTCTCCGAATCGAGAACGGCAATGTCGTAATGAAATAGCAAGTTATGAACCGAGCAATTCCCTTTCTGTTGATCGTCCTATCGATGTTCTCCGCAAACGCGTTCGCGCAGGAGGCCTTCGACATCGCCACATTTCAAGCGCCGAAGGGTTGGGCAAAACAGGCGGCTGCGGACGCAGTCCAGATGTCGACTGAAGACAAGGCGACCGGTGCGTTTTGTCTTATCTCGGTCTTCAAATCCGTGCCGGGTCTCGCCACTTCAAAAGACAACTTTGATGCGGCATGGCAGACGATCGTCAAAGACGCGCTCTCACCGTCCTCGCCTCCCGAAATGCAGCCTTCGGTCAGCAAAGATGGCTGGGAAGTATTGAGCGGATTCGCACAGTTCGAGAAAGACGGAGCGAAAGGGGCAGCCGTTCTTGTGACCGCGAGCGGTCATGGAAGGATGGTGAACATTCTTGTTATTACGAACTCCGGAACCTTCGAAAAGACTATTGCGACGTTCTTGGAGTCGGTGAGCTTGAAAAAACCTGCAGAGGAGATTCGACCGCAAGCACCCGTTACGCAGAACGGATCCCCTCCGCTTGCCGGGAACTATTGGAAGCAAGGTGGAATACGCGGAGGCATGCTTGGTCATTCCGGTCTCGCGACCGCGACTTTTTCAAAGACCTATCATTTCCTTCCCGACGGCACCTACATATTCTTCGTGGAGAACATGCAGTTAGCCGCCCCAAAATATTATCTGGAGAAAGAAGAAGGAACCTACAAGGTCACCGGAAACACGATCACGATCACAGCTCGAAAAGCGAGCTTCAGCCAACACAGGCTTACCAAAGAAGAGCCTCCGATAAAGTCGGGCAATCTCCCTTTGGTGACAGCGCAGTCCAGACTTGAGTTTTGGAACAATGACGGCAACTGGGCACTACTGCTTTCGCCGGTTGATGGAACCGAAAACAAAAGGGACGGAACGTTCAGCTTCTGGCGAAATGGTGAGGCACAACGCACGTACCAATATGTGTTGGTCGATGCGAACGGTCGCTTGATCCGTTAATCGTTTCGCCCGCCATGAGCGGCAGCAGGTGAACCTATACGAAGTGGAAAGTCGGGGGCCGAGCACTATACGTTGACGCCGCTTCCACCGTGCAGTTAGTTCAGGTTTTTTTTCGAAGGATCCGTGGAACAGAAATTAATACGAGTCAAAGGAGAATTCATGATGAAACGATTACTTAGCGTCATATTTACGATCGCCATTTCTTTGCAGTTGGGCTTCGCGCAGAAAAGCGAACGCGAGATGACGTCGCTGCGTGAGGCTCAGCGCGAAGCGGTGCAGGCGAAGCGAGAAGCGGCGAGCTTGGCGAACATCGCGAGCCCGGCGGATTTTAACGACACCGCCTCGTTTGGTAAGAACGTCAAGTTCCTCGGGAGCCTTTATGCCGGGACTCTGTTTGTCTACAGGAGCTGCGACCCGCAAATTTTGCTGGATGAGCTTCAAACGACACTCGCTCCGGATGATCATTGCATCGTGCACACCAACCTTACGCCGATGACAACGACAACCGTGTTCGATCCGGTCTGGCAGATCACGCTGCCCGCGAATTCAGTTGATAACGTTATCTATCCGCTGCTGAACAACACGGTCGGTTTCGACGCCTTCCCTTCAGATCCCGGTAGTAATAACGGTTACGGGGCCGGCTTTGCATCTATCCGCTATTCACCGGTCGTAACGATCGAGAGCACCGCGCTCAATGATCCGGCCGCGATCGATCCAAATACCAACTTACCGATGAACGGCTCGTTCACAACGACGCTGCCGGGAACCCGTGTCAAAGGATTTGCCGTAGCGACCGACGACCTCTTTAGTGAGAACGATAGCTATGCATCGGTAGCGGGACGCGGATTCTCTCGGACATACTTTGCGGCGCTTGGTCTGCCTAACAGCGTCATCAATAACCTGTTCAAGAGATCAATGACGCTGAAGTTCGGCATCCGCGCGGATGTGAACGGTCCGGTCCAGCAGGCGTTCTTCTCATATCAGTTTCGGTTGATGGGTAACTAGATTTCTTTACGTCTTAGCGTCTTTGCGTGAACAACCAATTTGTATCTCGATAAGTTTGGTTTTCACGCGAAGTCGCAAACTAAACCCGGGGACTACTCCTCGAAGGACCAAACGTATATGCAACGATACATACTTTTTATTCTCACGATCACATTAGTCGCCACACCGGTCTTCGCCGACTGGAAGCTGACGCAAAAAACAAAAATGGGTGGCGAGTCGATGGGCGGCCGCACCACGACGATCTATCAGAAAGGAGTCCGACAGCGTCGCGAGGACAAGATCGACATGGGCGGTCAAGGCGACGATCCCGAAGTCGCCGCGATGATGGCTCAGATGGGCATGAGCATGCCGACACTCCCGATCATGGTCACCCAGTGCGATCTAAAGCAGGATCTTTTCATCAACGAAAAGAACCGCTCCTACTTCATCGACTACTACGATTGGTCGACCGTTCCGCCCGAGAAGCTCGCACGCCGACCGAATCAGAAAGTAGTGATCAAAGGAACGGCCACGACAGATATCGTCATCGTCGACTCCGGCAAGCGCCAGCAAATGTTCGGCCTCGCGGCTCGTTGGTTGAAGGTTACTCAAACGATCGAGACTTCGGCCGATTCGTGCGATGGCGCGTCGTTCGTCAAGATGGAACAGGAAGGTTGGTTTGTAACGCTATCGCTCGAAAGCGAATCGTGTCCGATGCGACAGCCGCAAACTGAAAGTGGCGGATGTCGGCCGAGGGTGATCGTAAAACGAATTGGCAATCCCGGCATCATGCTCACCGGAACGATGCGGTCGTTCGAAGGCAATAAAGTCGCGGCATCGTTCGAGATCGAAACTACCGAGCTCTCAAAAGCGACGCTCGATCCGGCACTTTTCGATATTCCGAAAGATTCCCTTGAGGTGGACTCACTCGCCGATCTGAACAAGAAGCAGACAGGTCCGATCGATACGTCCGCGAAAACTGTCTTCACGGGAGAGAAAGGAGCCAAAGCGGTAAAGACGATTGCGATTGACTACTTCTCAGGCAATGCTTCGAAGCTCGACCAGGACGAACTACGCAACTACATTGCCGGCAAGATAAACGCGGCAGGCTTAAGCGGGTTTGTCGTCACCTCACAGGCCGATATCGCTGGGGGCCGCTTTCCAAACGTGCTCGGCGTAGAGGTCAAGAAGGCAAAGGAGTCCGGAGCGTCAAAGATCGGCGGATTGTTTGGCAAGGTCACCGGGACTGAAGACGCGGCCAAGCTCGGCAAGTCGACCGCGGAAATTGTCCTTTCGCTCTATGGGGCGGATGGAAAGACTGTTGTTGCAAGCTCGCCGGCAACTGCCGAAGTGAAAGGCAGCACGACTGACGCAGTCAAGGCTGCCATCGATCAGGTGTTTGACGGCATCCTCGCGAAGATGAAATAGCACCCGGTTACTGCGAGGGTTCCATGATCGGAACCCTCGCCCCATTAGGTTCATCAACTTTAGATAACCCGTAATATGAAACGCACGATCCACGCACTCATTGTTTCGCTCGTTCTAACGATCGCCATTTTCTCTCAGCCGCCGCGTCGGCCCGGTCCACCGATCCATCAGGGCCCGCCGCCGGTTCCTAAATCCAAAGTCGTTTCGATGGCGGATCCGCTCAACGATTTTGCGACCAAAGGACTTCCGCGTACGCACATTTTCGGTGGAGTACCGGACGCGGCTCTAGCAGTAACAGCTGCGAAGTTGATTCTGGCAAACGACGACGAATCGCTTCCCGCGCTGATCGGTGCCCTGCAGCTCGCAGGTTTTCATGTTATCGATAAGGATCAAAAAATACTTTACAAACCCGCAGCGGCTGCAAACGGCACGGCGTTCTTCGACTACGAAGTGGTCGGTATGCTGCGAGCTTCTCAACTAGGCGCGGCATCCTCGCTTGAGAAGATCGGCAATCTCCTGGCCGGAGATAATCCCGACCTAAAGCGGCTCAATCTTCCGAAGAACTTTTTTTCCGATCTTCAGATTGCCCGCAAATCGAGTGACGAGCAAAATCTATTCTTCGCAAATCTCATCTTTGAACTTAGCGGAGCGTTTCCCCTCTCGACGCCGCAATCGCCAATTAATCTGGTGCAAGCTTCGTTGATCGAACGCCGCTTCCTGGGTGATGTGATCGACGCCTATGAGGCCGATTCCGGTCAGGCACTTTTCAAACCTTCCGATAACCTGCTCGTTGATGAATTCCGCGTGCGTCGCATCGGTGCATCCTTTGCCTCGACCATTGACGACAGCCCGTGTGGGGAAACCGATGTGATCACAAAGTATGTCGGTTATGAAAGCAAAGGACACAAAGTCCTCAAGATTTTCGATCGAATAATAAAGGGAATTCAATCCGGTGAGATCCCGGACGAAGGCAAGAGTCCACTGCCAAATATCCTTACCGGACCGAAGAAGTTGTTCAAACCGATTGCCGGACAGATCGAGAAAGCGAATATTTTGCTCTCCTACTACAAATTGATCGCCGCCAATATGAACATCGAGGCAAAGATCGATATCCCCGAACCGATGCCGCTTGAACGCACGAAGGGTTTCGATTCAGGGAAAGTTAAGGACCTCACCGCAACCTTCCAGATAAAGTATGCAAACTCGGGGGCGATCAACTGCGCCGGGAAAGCGATGAAAGCGATCTCGGGTCTGGAAGTCGAAGTGCCGGACGACGGACCATTGGAGGACGTGCCGGTCAAATGGGAACCGCTTGACCGTGCCGAAACTTCCCCGCTCTATGTGGATACCCTCGATGGTAAAGACGCCTACAACCAAAGGACGGATAAGATGGGCCAGAATAAGATCCGGCTCACGGGCAAACCGCAAAAGCGCGATCTCAATAACGTACCCGTCATCGCCGTACCCAAAAAAGACCGCTGGCGCGTAAGCATCGCCACGGAAAAGATGGACGCCAAAAAAGATATTACAAAGATATTTTTTGGAGGTGCCGGCTTAAAGGCGGGGCCGGGTAGCGTTATTTTACTGGTCGTCGAATTTATCCCTGAAATGATGGGAAAGATGGCTTTGAAGTCTTATCGTGTCGATGTGCCGGTTCGCGATTGGGAGCCGTGCTCGGAAGACTGGGCCGGTACGATTACATATACGAAAGATCTGTTCAAGACTACGGTCGTGAGATCGAGCCGAACTTCGAATGGTAATTCAACTGGTGACGGGGTCAGCACGCTCAATAATCACGTTGAGGTCAACGTGACACTGAACCCCAGAAACCTCGTACAGATGGCCGCCAACAGTCCCAAGAACCCCGCCAACTTCCAGGTCGACGGTTATTACATTCACAAATTTGAAGGCAAACGCGAAGCGGACCCGTGCTGCGGTAAGACGGAAGGTTCGTTCACTACGTCTTTCGTATCAGGTGAAGAAACGGATTTCGCAGGATCATTTTTAGACCCGTTCGACCTCGACTTCTCGGGTGGAGATATGGATTTTCAGCTCGGCTTAGGCTTTTCGACGCAAGCGATCAAGGCGCTGCATCATCACTATCTTCAGGTCTCGAACACTAACTGTCCCTTGGAAAAAAATGAATCGTACGACAGAACCTTTGACGGCGTGACCAACGTGAGCGACTTTCTCGCAAGTGGACGCCATCGCGACAGGTATCTTGATCCGTCCGGCGATTTCCTTTCGGGTTCAAAAACATATCAGACTCCCGACGGCTCGACCGTATATTGGGAGTGGGAACTGTCCCGATGCAAGAAAGCTAGATAACGCGATGGGTCCGACTCGATCGATGAATCAAACTATGTCTACGAAAAGATTACTCAACGTTTTCGCCGCACTGGTGCTCCTTTGCATTGGTTCGTTTGCCCAAACGCAGGAGACGTTCGATATCGCGTCGTTCAAGTCACCCGCTGGATGGCAAAAAGAAGCGGGCCAAAATGCTCTTCAGATCGCGACCGAGGATAAATCAGACGGCACTTACTGCTTGATCTTTCTGTACAAAGCGATCCCGGCGTTGGCAGGCCCCGACGAAAACTTCAAAGCGTCGTGGGACACGATCGTGAAGGAAGCGGTGAAGGTGAACGACACTGCGCAAATGATACCTGCCGAGAACAAGGAAGAGTGGAAAGCACTCGGCGGATATTCGCCGTTCGAGAAGGAAGGCGAGAAGGGCGTCGCAGTGCTGATGAACATCAGTGGCTACGGAAAGATGGTCAACGTTCTGATCCTCACGAACACGCAGAAGTACGAACCGGCGATGACAAAATTTTTGGAGTCGATCAGTTTGAAGAAGCCGGAATCCTCGGCGCCGGTGCAAGCCACGACCGCACCCGCCGCGTCTCCGATCGTCGGCACATGGGGCTCGAACTCGGGCGCGACGATGACCTACGGCGACCCGGTAGCCGCCGGGATGGCGGGTTACAGCAAGAACCAGTACACGTTCAACACCGACGGCACGTACAAATTCGTTTCCAAGACATTCCGCATGAGTTACGACAAGATCCTTCTTGTCATCGAGAACGGTACATACCAAATCAACGGCGGAGCTCTAACGATCAAACCTCAGAAGAGCGTCATTCAGGCATGGAGCAAACTGAACGGCGTGGACAAGTGGGGACGGATGTTAAGCACTCAGCCTCGAAAGCTCGAAACGGTCACCTACAAATTTACCAAGCATTACTTCTCAGGTATCGACGAATGGAATTTAGTTTTGCAGGGCGAGCAACCGACGGAACGAGACGGACCATTCAGCACGTTCACTCTATTTCCTAGTGCTTGGTATTACAAACCGATCACAGCAAACAATCCGGTGGTTCAGCTGCCACAGTGATGCGTGAGTGAAGGAGTCACGATGTCAAAGATCAATCTTGCGCTAGCCCTCGTCGTACTGATGGCCGCGTCTCTGTCGTGCACCTTTCTAAAGGACAAGGTGACCGGCGAGAAACCAGCAACCGCTTTCGAAAAGGTTGCGAAGCTGCCGTTGCCGGACTTGAAAAAAGGCCCGCTTGTGTCGCCGGGCTCAGTAGTCGTACGTGAACTCGCGAAGATCGATCCGTCCGTCGCGGCGTTCGCTGGACAAATAGAAACCAGCGAACGCGGAGCGATGAAAAAAGTTATCGAGGCCAACTCGGAATCGCCCAAACAGGATGACACGAAACTGAAAGCGTTGCCGAACAGAGGTGCGATCGTGATCCCTTCGATCAGGCCGAGTTCGATGCAGCCGGCGGCCGCGGCTTTCATGATGTTTCAAGCAAGCGATAAGGCCGCGCTTCCCGGAATCAACGACGGCCTGATTGTCGGAATGCTTGCTGGTATGTTCAAAGGGATGTTTGCCGAAGCCCCGGCAACCAATTACTACAAGAAAGATTCGAAAACAGAAAAAAGCAACGACGGTACTACGACAACGATGGATGTCGAGTTCGGCCTCGGCGAGGACGGATCAACCACTTTCGGGATGGGCTTCAAGACCGAGGCGATGAAGGACGGCGTGAAGGTGACGACCGAAATGCAGGCGAAGGTCGACGGACAAGATTGTCCGAACGCCGAGGGTCAGGTGCCGATCACCGTCAAGATGCGTTTGAGCGGACGTACCGGTAGTGCCGGCTACACGCAAGATGTCACCGTATTCATCCGCCTGGTTGTCGACGACAATGCGGAGATCGCTACCGGGACGGTCGATGTCACGCAGGCGACTAGCCGCGGCAAGAATGGTCAGGAGTTTTATGTTGAGACTGGTCACACCGTCAAATTCCGTGGCATTTTCGAGGACGCGAAGACGTCGAACTTGCGACTCGGCCAGAAGACCGACAACGCGACTCAAACAGATATAGATGAGGCTGCGGATTCAGGTAGCAACGTAGCGTACGGTGCGGCCATCTCGGCGATCATACTTGCGAAGAGTAGTTGGCAAGGCGGTAAGTGCGTCAAGATCGAAGCCCCATCGCCGGGCAACGTCGGTCCGGGTTCGGGGACGGAGGTTCCGGTCAAGGTAAAGCATAAAAAGGACGGATCGGAGGTCGCCTCAAAACTTGAAGCTGCTCTCGAGGGCGAAGCATCGATCGACCCGAACCTGATACCTGCAACTCCAGGAACCTTGATGTATGTCGCTCCGGGCGAAAGCGGTAAGACTGCAACCATCAAACTGAAGGCAACATCGCGACGCGGCATTGCGACCCTAGACCTCACCGCAAGCACAGGCACCAATTCATATAGGATCGTGGGTGGTCTTGACGACTGGCATACCGACACCATCGTCTGCGATATCACCAAGCCTTTTACTCTCACCGGCGGTGGATTCACCGTGGACTTCTCGGGAGGGTATGAAGGGACATACGAATACACCGGACCATACAACGCAAAAGGTACTGGCTCATATGAAATGCGGTTTCCGTATGGCCCCGGGAAAAATGGTGATATGACCGGCTGGGGCGCCGGCACGGTCAAGACGAACAGGGTCTATGAAGGCTACGGCGTTGAGAAATACGGGATGACCGCTCTCGACGGAAAGTGCTCTGAGGGCTCGAAGGATCATGAATAACGTTTTCGTACTGACTCTTTCTGACTAAAGGCATCGTGAGATCGGATCGCCGCGCTTGGTTTTACTTCCCAGCGCGGCGAATGTCTTCCGCCAGGGCTTTCTCATCGATCGACTGCGTGAATAATTCATCGATACTTATTCCCTCGTTCCCAATAAGTGTTTCATCCCTCCTCCTTCATCCCATCATCCTGCAGCCCTAACGCTCGCTTGATCTGTTTGATATCGGTTTTGAGAGATTCTTGTTCATCGTGGCTGAACTGGTTCTTGTCTTCGATCACTGTCAGCAGTAGCCGTGCGACGATCAACGGGATGATGATGAGGGGCACGATATGCATCAGTCCTAACGCGACGATCTTTCCGCCTGTCGTGATGGGATACATGTCGCCGTAACCGATCGTCAGGCCAGTGACGCATGCCCACCAGAGTGATTCAAAAAACGGCTTGTCTTCGAAGAGAGAAAAGAGAATACCCGACGCAGCGATCGTCGTCAGGTAGTAAAGAATAATTTCGGCGAACGAGTCGGTGGCGCGTGCTGCGAGTTGTTGGAGTTTTGTCATCGGCGGCGATGATACGGTAGGTACGCGGCGAAATGCAAAGGCAGAAATCTGTCGTATCTAGTTCAACGTCCAACCAGTTACGCGGCGGCACAAGATCGAAAGTCGAGCGGGCGAGACACAAAGCATCGCGGTTGTACGCGTGTACTTACGGCGGCTCCCGACCGACGATTATGAGTAAACTTAAAACCATTCTCTTTGTCGCTCATTTTGTACTGATGATGATCGTTCTCGGCGGAACGATCTTCTCGGTGATGGTCGAGTATCCGAACTGGTTCTCGAATGTACCTGTGTCGCTCGAGACGACTCGCAACTTCTACAAGGTCCTGCATCCCGGATACTTCTTTCAGACTACCGGGCCACTCGTTCTATTGACCGGTTTCGCTTTTGTGGTCGTGGGGTGGCGGATACGACAGACGCGAAATCTCGTGCTCATCTCGCTCGGCATCCTGGTCGCGATCGAGTTACTTACGTTCATCTATATCTACCCGCGTCTCGGTATTATGTTTGGTCCTGACGCGGCACAAAGCGTAGAAGCGTTGAGACAAGCGGCGAGCGAGTTTACGTTCGCGGACCGTATCCGAACCACGATGGCTTTTGTCGCGAGTGCGGTTTCGATCGGTGCACTCTTTAAGTTTTTCGAATCGTATTTTGAAATGAAGGCAGACCTGCCATAGTCCCTGAGCTCCCGCGGTTGTTAGCGAAAAAGGGCTGCCTCATTCGGGCAGCCCTCGATCGCTCTATCGATGATCTCCAAGTTATAAATTCCTTCGACGGTGATATCCGTCCTCGTATCCGGCGAGGTAACCCTGACGATAGATGTAGTCGCTGCTTGTCGGATCTCCGAGGTTCGGAGCCGAGCCAGTTTCGCGATAGACGTTTGATCGGTTGTACTTCTTACGCCGAGCGTCGCTCACACCGGCGAGATAACCTTGCTCGTAACCCTGCGAAAAATAGGCGTTCGCAATGTCCCGGCGACTCGTCGACTGCTGTCGAGCGATGCTTGTCTTCTGTTGACGATCCCAGCGTGCGTTCTGTTCGATCCGCCGAAGCTCGCGCTCCCTATCGCGTCGGGTCTGCGCGTTGGTAGCCGAACTTCCGAGCAAAACAACGCTAAGCACGATCGACACGCCGACCAAGGTTTTCTTGATGCTGAATAATGACATTTTCACAATCTCCTCCAGCGGACGAATCCGCCTCCGGAGGCGATTTTGCAACGACCGTGCCAGCAGTATTCCGGGTTATTTGGAGCTGGTTTCTGATGTGAAGTGAATCAAATAACACGTTATCGCACGATATGACGCGCATTAAGGAAACGGCCGGTAAATTCTCTTCAAAAAACCAGCCGTTTCCTTGTATCCACGTACCTGGGGGACGCGGAATTCTGAACCCGTTCTCCTACAAACTTCCAATCGGAGCGCGATTCCGCGTGCCGGAAAGTTTTTATTGTTGCCCTCGACCGCGTGTTCTATACTTTTTCTATTGTTAATGAATGACGTAACGAACGGGGACACATCATCTCCGTCGCGAATCATTCAGCGGCAAAATTTGAAGCGGACAAAGGGAGACGAGATATGGCAGACGAAGGAAAATGCGGTCATGACGCGTGCGCTTGTGCGGTAACTGGCGACCGGGAATATTGCAGCGATCATTGCGAGAATGCTGCCGATCAGGACATAACCGAAATAAGTTGCGATTGCGGCCACGCCGGCTGCGGAATTCTTTAGACAAACGAAAAGGCCTCGCTGCTCGCGAGGCCTTTCGGTTTTGTGATTCAGATCAGGCCGTAGAGCTTCCTCTACCGAAGATCAACCTTACGAGGACCAACAGCAGAACTGCGCCCAGGATCGACATGATCCATCCGACTACATAATTTTCACCGGCCCACAATGTCTTCGCGATAAAGGCGCCTACAA
>DATEOJ010000222.1:0-9709 GCA_035274235.1 Pyrinomonadaceae bacterium | reverse complement strand
TACCGGCATTGATACCCACAAACGTGTTGCCGTTCCCGGGCACGCTCAGAACCCGATTGCCGCCGATATCGAACTGAGTCGCAGCGTTGATCGTTGCGGCTCCGGTGAGAACGTATTGGCTAGCAGCTACGCCGCCAAGTTGTGCCGTATCAAGGGCTCTGATAGCGTGCGGGGTGCTGGTTAATAATTGCCTGGGATTCAAGGTCGTGAACGCGCCGCCGCCCGCGGGGCGGACTCTTATCTCGAGAAACCGATCGGCTCCCTGAAACTGATTTCCGAAATCCAGTTGGACCGCAAAAAGGCCGCTGCTCACAGAAACGCTGAGGAGTGTTAGGGTCGACCCGATCTGCACACCGCCGCCGTTGAACATGGCGAATTCGAAATCGTGGTTTCCGTTAGCCGGCGTTCCACCGGTATCGAGCGAGCCTTGATAAGTAAACGCCGTTGTCTGTGCGATCGCCGTCGTGCAAGTCAAAAATATCGACAATAAGACTGCGGCGGAAAGTGACAAAAATTTCTTCATTCTATTTCTCCTCATCATCTCTGCTTGGGACCGCAGAACTCTGCGGCGGCATTCTGCGAACAAATAAAATTCTTCAATGCTGCAAGCTCGGTTCGCTGCCGTTCGATCTCCAGCTGCTGACGGCCGACCCTAGACTCGAGAGCCGCGATCTTCGTTAAGCTGATATCGGTTTCGTTCGAAGCATTTGCCGTAGCGACGGAACACGCGCGGATAACATTTCCATCGCGGCACAAATGCTCTCCGTTCGAACCTCCGAGGTTCGACACGGCGAGGGTTCCGCCGATCTCGAGCGTGGCTTCGGTTGGATTGCTCGCGCCGATGCCGACCTTGCCATCCGCTGTGACTGTCATGATGGTCGTCCCCAGATCGTTCCGGAGAACGAGGAACGAGGGCGAATTCAACACCTCGAACGAGAAGCCTCGAGGTATAGCGAGCGTATTGAACAGGTCGAGCCTAGATCGCCCGAGGGCGAGATTGCCGGAAATATTGAACTGCCCACCGGTGTTTATAGATCCGGTGACATTTGCTGGTGACGTGACCGTCAGAGGGCCGCCGACGTTAAGGCCGCCACCGAACGTCGCCCCTTCGCCCACGCTCAGGGTTGTCCCGACCGTCATGGATTTTTGAAACGTGCTTGCCTCCACAACGCTTAGCGACCCGCCGATCGTACCGTTCCCGCTCACATTGAAGCTGCTAGTAGGCTGCTGTGTCGTCCGATTCTGAATATAGTTGGCGCTGTTGGGAAGCGGGTTTCGAGCATCGCTGAGACGTGGATCGACAGTTAGAACATACTGGCTCGCCGGTAGCCCCCCGAGAAGCTCGCTGTTGAGGCTTTTCACCGAATAAGGCGCGCTGGTAACGATCTGCCGTGGTGCCAGAGTCGTGAAGCTTCCCTGGCCCGCGGGTCGAACGCGGATCTCGAGCCACCGCTCGGGTCCAGTGAACTGGTTCGGAAAACTGACGATCACATTGAAGTTTCCGTTAGTGACGACGACGTTGTTCACACCTACCCCGAGGCCAACGGGACTTCCTCCGCTGGCAGCACTAAAGAGGAAGAACTGAAAATCGTGACCTCCATTCGCGGGCACGCCACCGACGGTGAGATTTCCTTGGTAAGTGAAGGCAGACGTCTGCGCCCCCGCGGTCGTACCAAGGGTTGCGATGACTAGCGTAAGAAGTGAATGTCGAAATAGTTGTCTCATCGTCTGTTCCGCTATCGAGGTTGCTGCCGTCGGATATCCGTCTCCTCAGAATTCCCTATCCTCCGCCAGCCTCACCGTCACCAATTTCATCGATCAAATCAGCGTTCGGATCTATGAGCGTTTCAAGCGAACGCAGACAGATCAACAAATATCCTTTGGCCGTTTCGTGAGAATGGACTTCACCGGTTTCGACCAGTTTTGTGAGTTCGCGGCCCCGTCTTCCCGACAGTTGCACCGCCCCGTCAAGGGTCAGCATCTCACCGTCCCGGCCGCACTCCGTGCAAAAGGCGACGTGCAATTCGCCCGGATTGCGGTGGATGAAAAACACGGAATGGCTTTCGGTCTCGATCAAAATTTTCTTGGTGTTTGCGGACGTCATTTGATATACATTCATCTGACTGAAACGACCCCAACCGCTTAGTTCGCCGATCACGGCCTTGGTGTTTTTGGCGAGATTTAACCAGACCGGGCGGTGCTAAGTCTTGAACTTTCTCTCCAATTTCAATCCAATTGCGTTGAGATGAGTGCGGTAATTCCAGATATATGGCAGTTCGGCGAGTTTCGGCTCGATGTGCGCCGAAAGGTTCTCTGGCATGGTGACAAGACCGTACCGATGCCGTTGAAGGAGCTCGAGGTGCTGTCAATGCTGGTCCGCAATCGTGGCGAGCTCGTTACGAAGGATGAGCTGCTGGCCGAGATCTGGGAAGATTCGTTTGTCGAGGAAAGCAATCTCTCGCGTCACATCTATCTCCTGCGAAAGACACTCAAGGACTTCGGTGCGACCGATGGGTTGATCGAAAACATCCCACGTCGCGGCTATCGCTTCGCCGGCGAGGCGCACGGCGTAGATACCGCCGACCTCGTCGTCGAGAAGCACACCCGTACGCGCACCCTGATCGAATTTCCGGAGGCGGCGATGCCCGCTGCGCTGACTCGGCCATACCGGCGGTTGGCGGCATTTACGGCGACGATCGTGCTTCTCGCCGGTGTGTCGGCATTCTTCGGATCGCGGTATTTTGGCTCGCAACTACAAGATCCCGGGATCCGGTCGATCGCCGTGCTGCCTTTCCGGACGCTTGGTACCGGGTCAGAATCTTCGCATACCGGGTCAGGTTTGGCCGACATTCTCACCACGCGGCTGAGCAGCATAAAGGACGTAAAGATCCGTCCCTCGAACGCCGCGGCGGCGCTTGTCGACCAGGATACGGTCGTGGCGGGTGAGCGGCTTCAGGTCGACGCGGTACTGGAAGGCACGATCTACTACGTCGGCGAACGCGTGCGTGTAACTGCACAACTCATCCGCATCGGCGATGGGTCCATCGTATGGAGTGGTGAATTTGAAAAGCCCCGACGCGATGAGCTCCAGCTTCAGAATGATCTGGCCATGAAGATCGTCCACGTACTCGCCTTAAACCTGAGCGGCGGCGAACGGGAAGCCTTGGGCAGGCTCTATACTCAAAATGCTGATGCGTACGAACTCTACATCCGCGGTCGTTACGAATGGAACCGTCGTAACACATCGGGGACCATCGAGGCGCAGAGACTGTTCCGTAATGCTATCGCGGCCGACCCGGGTTTTGCTCTCGCATACGTCGGGCTGGCCGATTCACTTGTGATGAGCCAGCCCCAGGTCGGCGAAGCTCCTGTGATGATCGCAAAGGCTCTCGAACTCGATCCGAATCTTGGCGAAGCATATGCGACGCGCGGGTTTTATCAGATGTTCTTCGAGTGGGATTGGCAACACGCTGAAGAGAGCTTCAAACGATCGCTTGAGCTGAACCCTAACTACGCAACTGCCCATCATTGGTATGCAACGCTTCTCGCGATCAAAGGCGACACCGCTGCGGCTCGAGACGAAATGCTCCTGGCCCTCGAGCTGAACCCGCTCTCACATAATTTTCTCGCCGATCTGGGACAGCTTCACTACTTTTCAGGTGAGTATGTCGAGGCGGAGAAGTACTGTCTCAAAGCTCTCGAGATCGATCCCGACTTTGCGTTCGCCCACGAATACCTGCACAGCATTTATTTGAAAACGGGACGCTACGATGAGGCCCTGGTGGAGATCGCAAAAGCCGACGCGATCAACGGAACATACACGGGTGAGGTGCAAAAGATCGATGGGCCCCTGAACAAGTTCCGCGCGGCCTTTCGCGAGTCGGGGATGAAAGGATATCTCGAGTCACGCTTTCCCGGAACGGCGACGTCTCCGGAAAGCTTCTATCTTTATGCGATAAAGCACGCTCTTATCGGCGACCGCGAGGAGGCCCTCGACTACCTGGAGAAGGCGACGAACTCCCGGATGTTCTTGTCCGCTTTCTTGAAAGCTGAGCCGGCCTTCGAACGGCTCCGTACCGAACCACGTTATCAAAAGATCCTTCAGAAGATGGGACTCGCGGAAGGAATGTGATCGAATTGACGGTCATCCACTCCGACGAAACGTGCTAAGTCTCCGATCAGTGATAAGCCGAAATAGATTCGCGAAGCCGTTAACGCGCACAGCAGAGCACAAGAAAAGGGGACGGCCGTGACCGTCCCCTTTTTCACTTATCGTTGCATCACCTACACAAAGGCAAAATCAAACTGCGCCTGGTGCACCGTCGGATCCGAGTTGAGATCGACGTTTCCGAGATAGGCCTCGATCTCTTCAAGGACCGAACGCTCCGAGCTTCGCAGCGCACGCATCACATCCGGATGCACACGCAGCGTCGTCTGACGAACGTCGTCGAGCTGTTTCGAAACGCGTCGTGCCTCTGAAAGGATCTCGTAGCAAACAGTCTGCGGTGATTTCACCCAGCCGGCGCCTTCGCAGTATTCGCACGGAGCACACATGGTTCGCTCGAGCGACTGCTTAACGCGCTTGCGCGTCATGATGATCAAACCGAAGTCGTTGAACGATAGAACCTTCGTCGGCGACTTGTCGCTGTGCAACGCGTCCTGCAGCGCCTGGTAGACCTTGTGACGATTCTTGCGATCCTCCATGTCGATCAGGTCGAGCACGATGATGCCGCCGAGATCGCGGAGACGTATCTGACGCGCGATCTCATCGACCGCTTCGAGATTCGTTTTCGTGATCGTGTCTTCAAGACGTGCGTTGCCCTTCCCGACAAATTTACCGGTGTTGACGTCGATCGCGACCAACGCCTCGGTCTGGTTGATAACGAGATAACCGCCTGACCGCAGCCACACCCGCGGCTTGAGCGCCTTGTCTATCTCTTCCTGAACGTTGTACGCGTCAAGGATCGGTTCTTCGCGCGTGTACAGCTTTACCCGGTTCACGAGCTTCGGCTGCATACGGTTAACAAACTCGACGGTCCGCAGATACTCTTCCTCGCTGTCCACGCGAATCGCGGTGAAGTCATCCGACATCTGATCGCGCAAGAGACGCTGAACGAGATCGAGGTCCTGGTGGACCATCGCCGGCGACTTCGCCTTCTCGCTCGACTTCTTTATGTCCTGCCACGTGCGAACAAGATACTTCGCATCCTGTCGCAGATCTTCGTCCGAGATCCCGATCCCGGCAGTGCGGACAATGAAGCCGCCGTTCGGAACATCCTCGTCCTGCTTGATCTTTTGGATAAGTGTACGCAGACGACCGCGCTCGTTTGACGACTCGATCTTTCTTGAGACACCGAGGTGCTCGATCGTCGGCATGTAGACAAGAAATCGTCCGGGCAGAGCGATGTGCGATGTGATCCGCGCGCCTTTGCGTGCGATCGGCTCCTTCGCGATCTGAACGAGGATCTCCTGACCTTCACGAAGCAACTCTGAGATCGTCGGCTGCGGTCCGCGTTCGCGACCATTGCGTCCGCGTTCGCGACCTTCCCTTCGGTTATCTCCACGGCCGCCTCGAGCTTCACGCCCCTCTCGTCCTTCGCGGCCTTCACGCCCTTCGCGCCCTTCGCGTCCCTCGCGTCCGTCACGTCCGTCGCGTCCGTCGCGTCCGTCACGCTTACCGCGAGCATCCTTCGACTCTTTCTTCTCCGGTGCCTCTGAGACTTCCGCGGCCGGCTCTTGCTCAGTCGCGGCCTCGACTACTTCGACATCAGATGTTTCCTCAGCCGCTCCCTCTTCGCCATTGGCAAACTCACCGCCTTCTCCCGGCCCTCGTCGACCACGACCACCGCGGCGACGGCCACGGCCTCCACGACGAACCGCCATCTCGGCAGTTTCTCTCGCCTCTTTCACGCTTGCGTCCGCGTCTTCCAACTCGGCCTTAGCGCCCTTTGTCGTTTTCGACTTCGTTGTTTTCGGCTTGGTCGTCTTTGCCTTCGCAGCAGGCTTCTTCTTTTCTTTCGGCTCTTCTTTTACTTCCTCGACCTCGTCGGTCTTTTTCTTCTTCGAGGTCTTCGAGAACTTTCCGTGAGCCGCCTTCGAGGGTCCTTTTCGCTTCTTCTTCGAGGGCTCGGAATCCGATCCATCTTCATCATCCGCGATGCGCTCGAAACCGCTTTCTCCGCCCACTTCGTTCAATAGGGAGCCAACCGTCGCATCCGACACGCTTTCCATATCGAACTCAACAGCCCGCACCTGATCGACGATGCGTTCCTGGATCATCGCATCCTTGAACATCTCGCCGGTCTCTTCGTCATCGATGATCCGCTCAAACCCCGAATCCTCATATTCGAAGATCGGTACGCGAAGTTCCTCGGGCTCGTCCGGAGCCGACGCAGTTCGCTGCGGTCTCTCTTCGCGATCGCCCCTTCCACGACGGCCTCGTCCGCGCTTAGCTTTACCTTTATCCTCTTCGGGCTCGACTGCCGGGAGACTTTCAGCAATCGGCTCGGCCAATTCCTGTACGCCCTCCATCTGCTTCTCGCGCTCGACACGTTGACGCTCGATCTTCTCGTTTGCCTCGCGGCGTGCCTCTTCAGGTGAAGTCTTCTTCGACTTCTCCATCACGATGCGTTCGATCTCTTCCTCTTCGTCGAAGAAGTCGGAGACATAAAGGAACGCGTCACGCTCCAGACCGATGTTGACGAACGCCGACTGCATTCCGGGTAGCACCCGCTGCACGCGTCCTTTGTAAATGTTTCCGGCGATACCGGTGTTCTCTTCGCCGCGCTCGATATAGAACTCGGTGACACGGCCGTTATCCAAAATTGCGATCTTCTTTTCGCGTCCGTTGACGCTGATGATCATTTCCTTAGACATATTTTGTTGTTCTGTAATCTTTCAAACTTCTGGCTTGCGCTCGGAACGAGCGGCGATCGCGGGGTAGAAGCTGTCGCATTAGCGGGATTTGAACAGATTTGGACCGCTGCCTAAATCGGCAGGGCGGATTGTGCGTAGAATTCTAGTTTAGTTTTCGGGTTCGGAGCGAAAGCCCCTAACCGTTCGGCTGTGAAGTATTTCACGCAGGTATCTCTTTGTTCTCAAAAGAGCGTCTTGACGCCCTTGTGATCGAGGGAGCACTCGTTCCGATCTATCGGAACGTGCTCAACCTCAAAAATCTGTAAGCCAGACCACTCGGCCGGCCATCTCAATTCCTCTAATGTCTGCTCTTGGCCAGCGGATCTTAATCGCGTTCCTTCGCAAACTCCCCGCCAGTATAAACAAAATGAAGTGTTTGGTAAACGCGGAACTAGAGAAATTCGGCTTTATCCCTCAACTCACGTTGCCCGGCCTATGTTTTGAGGGATTGGCGAGTTGGGGCCGCAGTTAGAACGTCATACGGATTAAGCACCACGGGTGCGGAGTAATACAGCCAGGGGCGTAGGCTCTGCGAAGCCCCTGGAGAGGCGAAGGCCGTGCCCATAGTAGCCGCAACGTGGCGAAGTAAATCTTGAAGCCAACGTGAGTGAGGTTCGACTCGCCGTTGTTGAGAGAGACGACGTTTCGGTCTGCGCTTACGCCGCCGCTTTGCGGCTTGAACATTCCGGGGTCGCCAAGTTCCAGGGGCTTCGCAAGGCCTATGCCCCCGGCTATATCGCTCCGCACCGTTGGTGCTACTTCGTCGCTGGCTCCCGTCTCCTGAGTTCACCGCAACCGATTGGTCACTCGCCACGACCCGCTTTCTGTATCAACGTCCGGCGATATACAATCGAAACACCTCAGCCTATGGAGATCTATTTTCAGCTTGTTAACGACGCCGAAGGTGTCAAAAAAGCTTGTCGTGAGCTGGCGAACGCCAAATATCTCGGTTTCGACACCGAGACGACAGAGCTGGATCCGTATCGCGGAGACCTGCGTCTCGTGCAGTTCAGCACGGGGAATGCGACCTACGTGATCGATCTGAAAAACTTCGGCACGAACGGTTCGCTTCGGGATCATCCGGATCTCGAACCGCTTCGCGACGTGCTCGCGGACCGTTCGCGGATAAAGGTCGCACACAACGCGAAGTTCGATGCTAAGTGGGTCCGGCATCATCTCGGAACGGAGTTGAACGGGATCTTCGATACTTTCCTTGCAAGCCAACTGATCGCCGCCGGCGACTCGGAGCGTCGCCACTCGCTGGCCGATGTCGCCCAATTTTTTACCGCGACCGAGCTCGATAAGAGTGAACAGGTCAGCGACTGGAGCGCTGAGCTCTCGCAGTCGCAGATCGAATACGCGGCACGCGACGCGGCGATCATGGTCCCGCTTCGCGAACAGATACACGAGCGTCTGAAGAACGACGATCTCGAACGCGCTGCAGAACTCGAATTCGAATGCGTGATGCCGATCGCCGAGATGGAACTGAACGGTTTTTATCTCGACGAGTCGCGGTGGCGAGAACAACTCGACAAAGTTAAGGTCGCGCAGGTAAAGGCAGCGGACGAACTTCAAGACCTCCTCTCAGCCGGCGTCGCTCAGGCGACTCTTTTCGGCCGTGCCGAGATCAACCTCGACTCGCAGCAACAGGTCACGAGCGCACTGCTCAACCTCGGCGTACCGGTTCCCGATACAACACGCGCTTGGCAGTTGCAGCCACTCGCGGAGGAGTATCCGGTCGTCGCGAAACTTCTTGAGTACCGGGGGGTGGCAAAATCTCTGTCGAGCTTTGGCGAGAACATCCTTGAATTCATCGAACCAAAGACCGGGCGCATTCATGCTGACTTTCGTCAGATCGGAGCACCCACCGGCCGATTCTCGTGCTCCAATCCCAACCTTCAGCAGATTCCGCACGAAACCGAATATCGACGATGCTTCCGCGCTCAAGAGGGTCGAAAGCTGGTTATCGCGGACTACTCGCAGATCGAGCTTCGGATCCTCGCCGACTTTTCCGGCGATCAGAATTTCATCAAGGCGTTTGTCTCGGGAGCGGATTTCCACACGACGACGGCGTCGCAGGTTTTCGGTGTCGCCCCCGATCAGGTCACAGCCGACCAGAGGTCTTTCGCAAAGCGTTTGAACTTTGGTGTCGTGTACGGCATCGGTGCCTCGCGGTTTGGTCTTATGACCGGGCTCTCGCAGATGGATGCTGAGAACACAATGCGGAAATATTTCGGCACCTACCGTTCGCTTGACGCGTATCTCCGCCAGTCCGGTACGGATGTGATAACAAAACGCATCGCGAGAACGGCGTCGAATCGAATGCTGCGTCTGAGGTTCGACGAGACCGATCGTCAGCAGATCGCATCAGCCCGACGCTACGGCGTAAACATGCCGATCCAGGGAACGTCAGCCGATATATTGAAGCGTGCGCTCCGGCTGCTACATGAATCGCTCCGTGGAACGAGTGGTCTTCTCGTTAACATCGTTCACGACGAGATCATCGTCGAGTGTGACGGATCGGAATCTGAACTGATATCAGAAAAACTCGGTACGGCGATGCGCCAGGCGGGACAGGAATACATTTCGAACGTCCCGATCAATGTCGATATCCACGTCGCGGATGAGTGGACCAAGTAAGTAGAAAGTAGAAAGTAAAAAGTAGAAAGTAAAAAGTAAATGGTGACCACAAGGCATTGCTTGCCAAGAGTCACCGACGGGCGAGCATGCCTTTGTGGCAACCATTTACTTTTTACTTTTTACTTTCTACTTCTTACCTTAGTCGACACTTTAG
>DATEOJ010000221.1:0-29484 GCA_035274235.1 Pyrinomonadaceae bacterium | reverse complement strand
GCCTTGCCCGACGCACCGTGTGGCCAACTGCTGCGATCGAAATCTATTCCCGAATGAACTGAGCCTTTTTCTCTGAACTTCTCATCAAGAGTCAGCTTTCCAGTTTTCACGTCGATGTTCACGATCAGCACCCACGATCGCTGGTTGCCTGTCACAACAAGCCGGTCGGCTTTTCTGTCCGCAGCGACCCAGTGCGGTTTCTCAAATCGTTTATCGAACACGATTCGCGATACTTCGCGTGGCTTTGCCGGATCGCTTGTGTCCAACGCGATGAGTCCGGGCAAAGACGGATCCGTCTGAATCCAATATCGACCGACGACGACCGGCACGCCGCACTCCTCCTTGGTTGTCGCACCCGGAAAATCGTAAACGTGCTCGGCCTTCGGAGCCGCGCCGTCGATGTCGGATACACGAAACAATCCGCAGTTGAATGTGTTGATATAGACGCTGCCGTCCTGCAAGAGCCGCGGTTCGGCCGGATTCAAGTTTGATCGGCCGCCTGGCTGAGCCGGAAGCGAAACCGTCGCCAGAAGTCGGAGATCGCTAAGCCTCCACACCTGGAAGTTCGACGTGTCTGTGTAGACATGCGAGTCATGCGAGCCCGCGTGATCCGTCGCACGTGCCCATCTTGGAAGGCCCATCTCAGTACTCGTCGTAATAACCCGATCTCGATCGGGGAGTGCGAGGAGGCTATACGGCCAAAGCTGATTCTTGTCCATCCCGACCACATCAGCGCTTGTCGCCTTGATGAGGTTCCCCTGTGAGTCCAGCTCGACCAGCGCCCCGGGCGGTTCGTAACCATTCTTTTTCACTTGAAATGTTGCGAGGATGTTTCCGTTGGGTAGCCGCGCAAAACTATGCGGAAAGGCGTAGTCGCTTCGCTCTTTAAAGTTACCGGCAAGCTTTGGTTTTTTGGGATCGCTCAAATCGATAATGAATGTCTGACCGGCACCCCAGCCGTTAGCAAAGAGGCGAGCATTTCGTGGAAACTCGTATTCCACGTGGTGCGGGGATGTGTCGAGCACCCCGACGGGCAACGTCGCGATGATCGAGCCGTACCCCTTCGAGCGGGGACGAGCGTCCACGACCGCGAGAAAATCGGAATCCTTGTCGTCACCGTCGGCCGCCCAGACAAACAAATAGTCACTAGAACTTTGCGCGAAGACGAAAGTGCTCGCGGAAAGAATGAAGATCAAGAGTGTAAGACAAAGTCGCATATGACGAGTTACCGCAAAAGTCGCAACCGAAATTAAAGATTCTCTTTCCAGAAATCGATCATCATCCGGTAAAGGTGGAGACTGGCAGCGTCGTCCGAGATGCCGTGCTTGCGCATCGGATACGCCATCATGTCAAACTTCTTGCCAGCCGAGATCAACGCGTCGATGAAAGCCATCTCGTTATACGGATGAACATTGTCGTCATACGTTCCGAAGACGATAAGCAGACGACCGTGCAGGTCCTTCGCGCGCGGGATCAGTGACGCATTAGCATAACCCTCCGGATTCTCCTCCGGTGTTCGCATCGGACCCTCGGTCCACTTCGAGTCGTAGAACCGCCAGTCGACAACCGGAGCGACTGAAATCCCCGCCTTGAACTCCTTCGAGCGCACCATCAGATTCAGCGTCATCCAGCCGCCGTTACTCCAGCCCCAGACGCCGACACGTTCCGCATCGACCCACGATTGTTTCTTTAGCCATCGCGCGGCTGCTAAGAGATCCGGCGGTTCAGCTTCGCCAATTCGCTTGACGACCGTGTTCTCAAGAGTCTTGCTTATTCCCGTTGCCGCACGATTATCTACCTTCACGATCACGTAACCGGCATCGAGCAACAGTTGGTACCAGAGCGTGTCCCACTGAGCCGCATTAGAGACTTGCGGTGCGGACGCACCGCCGTAGACATACATGATCACCGGATACTTCTTGCCGGCTTGCATCGACTTCGGCCTTAGGATCTGCGCCGGCATCGCGAAACCATCATCGGCGGGAATAGTCGTCAGCTCGGGAAACTGCACATCGAACTGCGAAAGCAATTCCGGTCGCGGACCGGCGAGCGTTCGCGGCGCTCCGCCATCAGCGTTTTGAAGACGAAGCGCGGGGAGCGTACGAATGTCGGAAAAGCGATCGAGATAATATTTCGCGTCGGGAGACATCGAGATGCGATGGGTCCCCGGCTCTTTTGAGATCGGTGTGAATCCGGTGCCGTCGGTGTGAACGCGATACAAGTGTCTCTCGATCGAGGATCGTTCGAGAGATGTGAAATATATCCAGTCGTTCTTTTCATCGACACCGACGATCGCCTGTCGTACCCAGAACGCTACTCCTCCGGCGCTCGCCAATGCCCACTTCCCTTTCGTGACCTGATTCACGAGCGTGCCGTCCATCCGGTAGCGATAGAGGTGCATGTAACCGTCCCGCTCCGAGGGCCAAAGGAAATGCTGGCCATCGGCGTAGAAGTAGAGATCGTCGTTCATGTTCACCCAACCGGAATCGGTTTCGGTCAACACGTGTTTCGCCGCTCCCGTCTTGCGGTCAGCGAAATATAGATTGAGTTCGGTCTGCAGACGCGGCATCGTCTGAACACTCAATCGCCGCGAATCCGGTAGCCATTTTGCGCGGACGAGATACTCGAACGGCTTGTCCTTTATATCGACCCAGGTTGTAGCAGTGGGGTTCGCGATCTCTGCAACCCCGAGACGAACGGTCGGATTCGGTCGTCCCGCTCGCGCGTACCGCTGCTTGATCACACGCGGCGAGAACGGTTGAATATCCGTGAAGTACGCGAGATCGACCTTGGCGTCATCGGACTGAAGATAAGCGATAGCCTCCGAATCAGGTGACCACCAGTAACCGATGTCGCGCCGGCCGAACACTTCTTCCCAGTAAACCCACGACAGAGTTCCGTTGAGCAGCGTCTCCGATCCATCGCGCGTGATTCGTATTTCGCGGTTCTTGTCGAGCTCGTAGTAGTAAAGATCGTTCGCCCGTACGTAAGACACGCGACGACCGTTTGGCGAAAAGCTTGCGGAAGTCTCTTCTTCCGGTGTCGATGTCAGTCTGTACAATCGCTGGCCCACGAAATTGAAAACAAAAACATCACCTTTGAAAATATATAGTGCCTGGTTTCCCGCTCCATCGAATGCGATCGGCCAAGGAAGCGAGTCAGCTTTATTTCCGGAGGCAGAGTTCACCAATGTCAGAGCGATCTCAGGATCGATGATGGGCTTGCGCTCTCCCGTCGCCGGATTCAATCTTTCGAACGTCCTCTCATTCGCCGGTCGCCGATTGTCGAGAAGCAAGATCAAACCATCGTCGAGCCATGTCGTCGACGGAAGACTCGCGACGCTTCGACCTTCCGGACCGAAGATCCATTCGAGGGTCAATTGGCGCTTGCCGGTCTGTGCGACGACTGCCGGCGCGAGACCGAGAGTCAAAATGAGGATCGCGGCAAAGCCGCAGAGGACGCTGCGGATCAAGGTATGAGTTGCCATTGCATTTATTTCCTTTTATCAAAGCGGCCGTGCACTTCACGAGCACCTGCAGAGGTGGCACCAAAATGCGCCTTTCACGGCGTAACACTTCATTTCTTCATCTCGTTCGCCCAATTCAAAACCAAAGTAATGGGCTGAGCGTTCGTCGTGTTGGCCTGTGTATTGATCAAAAACTTCTGACCGTCTGGGGACACCGCGAAATTGTTTTTGTCGTCCGTGATAGCACCCTGTGGTGCGGTGGTCGGGAACAGAATCGCCGGGCGTGACGCGTCGATACCTGAGCTAGTAACGGTTATCGTGACTGCCATCAAGTTATTATCGGCTGCGAGGTAAAAGAGCTCCTTTCCGTCGCTTCGCCACTGAACGCCGTCGCCGCCCGTTGTTGAGATCTGCCACTTGCCGTTCCCCCTCGGAAAGCTCTCAATGTAGACCTCGGTTTTACCCGTTTCATTCGAGGTGTACGCGACCCAACGTCCGTCCGGCGAGAACTGGGCGTGTCCCTCCTCAAACTCGGAAGCAAGATACATAACGGGGTCACCCCCGTCGATCGGGACCATCCACAGATCGACCTTTGTGCGCGGGCCGCCATTCCTGTCGCAAAGGATGTATTTTCCATCCGCAGACCAGCCGTTGGGATATATGCCGTTGTTATCGATGAACAACTCCTCGTCGTTACCGGATCCATTGGACGCCTTTCGGTACAGGCCGGTCTTGGCCGATCGGTTCGAGAAAAAAACGATCTGAGTTTCATCGGGCGAGAACACTGCGGTCGAATCCCCAGCCGGATCAAAGGTCAGACGCGTTGTGTTGCCGCGAACCAGATCCTGCAGGTACACGTCCTGTGGTCCGGTTGGATCATTGCGACTGTACAGAACCTTCGTTCCGTCGCGTGAGAGCTGGGGCTCGTGATAGCCCCCCGGCTCGGTTATCGACTCTAGAGTCTTTCCTCCGCGATCAAACCACGATAATCGTGTGGTCTGTGCATCACCGGTTCGATAGACAAGATTGCCGGCGGCTGCCGAGACGGCGACGTAAGCGGTTGGACCGACCTCGCCCGGAAACGCCAGGATGCGCTCCACCATCGGCACAGCATCGCCCGAGAGTTCGAGCTTTGTCGGATCGAACCTCTGAACCATCAGAACTCTCTCTCTGACGAACAGAAGATATCCGACGCCGTTCGATTCAGCGTACGTACCCGATACTTGCGATGCCACGATGAACTTCGGCTCGGGGTTGTCGAGCGATGCCGCGTATAATCCCTGCTTTTCAATGTCGCCGCCCCGTCCGAAATACAGAAAATGCCGTCCATCCGGAAGCATTGTGGGCCAGCGATGAGAAGACTGACCAATCTCTGCGTTTAGCGTTGTGACTTCGGACGGCATTCCGCCGGACGACGAAATACGCATCAGCGGCGAGAGCGTGTTCGGTGAGAAGATGATGGTTCCGTCAGTCGACCACGCACCTCCTCGCGCGTCGGCCGTAGTATCGGCAAGCGATTGCGGCGGGCCGCCTGAGGCTTCGATCTTTCGTAGTTTGTTTCCCGCAAAGAAACCGATCGTCTTACCATCCGGCGACCAGAACGGGAATACGGCACCGTCGGTACCGGGTAATTGTTTTGCGTCAACCGAACTTAGCGAACGCACCCATAAAGATGTTTCGCCCAGTGTCCCTCGTGCGACAAACGCCATCGACTTTCCGTCCGGTGATAGTGCGAAACCCTCACTGAACAAACTCTTCTCCGGCGGAGGGATCGCAAACCGCATCGTATCGGCACGCGGTCGTTCCCGACGGAAGTACAGAGACGCAAACGCAAAGGCAGCGATCAAACACAATGCGGCAACTCCCCACGCCGCGTATCGTGTCCACGTGGACTGTTTCGCGGGTTCATCTTCGCTCAAGGCCTTCGCCGCGATAGCTAGTCCCGAACCGGACGAACTTGTGGGTGACGCGACAGCGTCGAGCGCAAAGCCAAGATCGTGAGCCGAGTGAAACCGATGATCCGGATTCTTCTCGAGGCACCGGCGCATCACCTTCTCGACCGCAGGCGAAACGCGTGTGCCACTGACCTCAAAATCAGCAACGTCCTCCTTCACGATCGAATGCATCGTGTCGAAAACAGTCTCCCCGGTGAATGCACGTTGTCCGGTGAGCATCTCGTACAGGATGACGCCGAACGAAAAAATATCCGATCGCTGATCGGCCGCGTGTCCCCGAACTTGCTCCGGCGACATGTATCCGACCGTTCCCATAACTATCCCGGGATCGGTGAGAGCTTTCTTTGTCGCATCTTCCGAACCCTCCGGATTCGTCGGTGCTTCACGAAGCTTTGCGAGACCAAAGTCGAGGATCTTTACGCGGTCGTCTTTGGTGATAAAAAGGTTCTCCGGTTTTAGATCTCGATGGATAACGCCGCGTTCATGCGCGGCGGCGAGTCCGCTTACGATCTGCTGTGCGTAATCGATCGTCTTTCGAAGCGGGATCGACCCTTCATTCAAACGGGAGCGGAGCTCCTCGCCGACTAGGAGTTCGGACACGACAAAGTAAGTGCCGTCCTGCGAATCGATGTCGTAGATGCCGAGGATGTTCGGATGGTTCAGACCGCCCGCAGCTTGAGCTTCGCGCTCGAGTCGTTCGACGCGATCGCTGTCCGACGCAAAATCCGCAGGGAGTACTTTGACCGCCACCTCACGAGCGATCTTCGGATCGTATGCTCGATAGACTTCGCCCATACCACCGGCGCCAAGTAGGGCCCGTATCTCGTACCGACCGAGCGTTGTTCCTTCTTTAAGATTCATCCCAATCCTTTTTCTTTACTGCTCCGCATGGCCGGTCCGCACGGAGCTTGTCCCGCAGTATCCGCTCTGCAATTCAAACCGGCATGCGGGGCATCGTTTCATAAACGCCTTCCAAAAGGGAGAGACTCGAAGAAAGTGCTATTAATTCTCGGTTGAGTGCGCCACAATAGCGCCCATCCCAGCAATTCCACCCGACGGCAAAGGAGATAACTATGATCAGTCCACGCGAACCAAACACGCTCGACGAAAGCGCCCGTGAACCAAACACCGAATTCAGTAACGAGGCCGAAGAAGCCGACGATGCCGACCGCGAACCTAATACCGAGGGTTTCCGCGAGCCGAACACCGAAATGATCTAACAGAAACGGCCTCCCTCAACTCCCTCCGGTATCAATCGAATCCGATCGTTTTCAAAAATGTCGGCCATCTTGCGTCGGCATGCATTAGGCGAAAGCGCGGACTCACGCGCGCGTGAGTGACTCCGGTATCGCGATACTCGACCGCCCGTTCGAGCCACTCGAACGCCTTGTCGATTTCTCCGCGTACGGCATAGATCTCGGCGATCTGGTAAGCATCCCCATCTTCATGTTCGCCAAGGACGCTCTCGAGTGCAGCGTCGGCTTGTTCAACCTCGCCATTCACCGAATGAACGATCGCGAGCGACCAGTGTCGCCAAAAAGCATCGGGTTCGCTATCCGCTACTTCGCGCGACTCCGAGGCTCGTCCCTCATCCGCCAGTACCATCGCAAGCATCGCCCTCGTTACGAGCCGCTGCGGGCTTAGATCCAACGCCCGTCGGAATGCCTTCTCGGATTCAGCAAGCAATCCGGCGGCGTGACATATCAGACCTAGGTTGTGCCACACGGCCGCGCTCAAAGGATCTTGCGTCAGAACTCTTCGGCTCAACTCCAACGCGCGGTCAAACCGTCCCAACTTAAATTCGAGCACGCTCGCACCGTCCATTACGGTTGGGCTTCCCGGTGCAAAATCGAGTGCACGCGAGTAGGCGTCAAGAGCTCCGCGAAGATCCCATTCGTAAACCGCACGAATGCGACCGAGTTGGGCATGACCTTCGGCAAGTTCGGGCTCAAGCTCGAGCGCACGTTCTGTCGCTTCCCTCGATAGTTTGAATCCATCGTCGATCGAGACCCATGACTTCCCGGCCTGCACCGAATACGCACGCCCGAGCTCGGCCCAGCAGAGAGCGAAATTCGGATCGAGAGCGACAGCGTTCTTGAAATTCTCGATCGCTCTTCCCGACGCTTCGCGAGTCGTCCGATCAAGGAAGTATCGACCGAGCAGCATCAACCGCTGCGCTTCGGGATTCGCCGAACGGTCCTTCGTCGCCTGCGCCACTTCCTTCAGGACCTGAGTCTCAATATCTTGCGCGGCGTCGTCGCCAACTAAAAGCGTCCTTAGCTCCTCAACGACGGACTGCGCGATGTCGTCCTGAACGGCGAATATATCGTCCATCTTCCGGTCGTACTTCGACGACCAAAGGTGATAGCCGTCCTCAACCTTGACGAGCTGCACTGCGATCCGCATCCGGCTGCCTGACATCCGTATGCTTCCCTCGACGACGGTGCCAACGTGCAGAGCATGGCCGATCTCGGAGACGGTCGATGGCTTTCCCTTAAAGGAGAATGACGACGTCCGCGCGGCGACGCGAAGATCCCGGATCTTGGAAAGCACGGTCAGAAGTTCTTCTGCGAGACCATCGGAAAAATACTCGACATCCGGGTCGTTGCCAATGTTGACGAACGGGAGGACAGCGATCGATGTGGGCGGCGGCGATGCAAATGTCGGATGAGCACTTAGTATCTGCGTCGGAAAATCCGCACGCGAGGCAAACGCATGAAGATCGCTTGCGGATTGAGGTATCACCAGAGTTCGGTTGTTGGCGGTCGCGGGTCCTTCGAGCAGCAGGGCGCCATCGTCGAGACAGTACGCCAAACTGTCGTCGTAGTAATCTCGCCTGCATTCGGGACATCGCTTCATCGGCGCTAGTTAGACAGCTTCATTCTCCTCATTAGATCTTTGAAACGCGGATCGTCGCGGAGCGGGTCGAGGAAAGGATCGACCGATATACGACCGAGGTAGCAATCGCGCTCCACGTATGAACGCTCCAGTTCCGCGAAAGCCTTATCCTTCTCGCCGAGCGCTGTGTAGATCGACGCAAGATAGTAAGGCCGGATGTAGCGTGTCTTTCCCAGTTCGCGGAGCCGCGATATTTGCTGCTCGGCCTCGGTGCGTTTTCCCTGTTCCGCGTAGGCTTGGCCGATCACGACGGCCGCCATCCAACCAAAGGGCGAATCGGGCGAGACCTTCTGGCCAAGCGAGATCGCGTCGTCGTATTTTCCGCTCGCGATCAACGCAAAGCCGAACCAGTGCGGAGCGAACGGAAAGGTCGGATCGAGGTCATAGGTACTGCGTCCCTGGGCCACTGCCTTGTCATACTGCCGCGCGTAAATGTACGTCGTCGTGAGAATGCAGTTATTGATCATCGCCGAGGGCTCGAGGGCAACGGCCCGCTCGAGTTGCGCTACGGCTTCGTTCGTCTTACCGACGGGCCCGAGATAGCTTCCCCCGTAGGCGACATACGTGTACGAGATATTCGGATCTAGCTCCAATGCTTTTTTGAAGTGACGCTCGGACTCGGCCCAATCCCAATCATAAAGCGCGAGAGAATCCGCGAGAGCAGAATGAGCTTGGGCTAAACCCGGATCGATCTCCAAAGCTCGGGTCGCCGCCGCCTTCGCAAGGGGGATGCAGTCCTTCGGCGGGACATCAGGATTCTTGCCCATCGAGTTGTAAACCTCCGCCGTCGCGGCATAGGCAAGTGCGAAGTTCGAGTCGAGTGCGATCGCTTGCTTGTAGTTATCGACGGCTTTGAGAAGGTCGTCCCTAGTGCGACGCGACCAGTGATATCGCCCTTTCATATAGAGCTGGTACGCATCGTTACTGCCGGTGTACTTCTTTGTGAGGCCCTGCTCGTTGCCGGCAAGCTTGAGCTGCATCTTCTGCGTGAGCGTCGTCGCGATCTCGCGTTGCGTCGCTAGAAGATCTGCCATCGTCCGATCGTATTGCTCGACCCAGATGATCTTGTTCGTCCGGCCATCGATCAACTGAACGTTGATCGTCAGGTTGTCGCCATGTAGGCGAAGTTTGCCGGTGAGAACCGCATCGACGTCGAGGTCCCTCGCGACCTGTGCGATGTCGGTCGCATCCTTGTAACGCATCACGGAGCTTGTCGGGCTCACCTTTAAATTCGGAAGTTGAGCGAACCGGAAGATAAGCGAATCCGTGAGACCGTCCGACAGGTAATCGGCATCGCTGCTGCCGCTACGATTTTCGAAAGGAAGTACTGCGATCGAGTCGAGCTTTTCGGTCGTTCGCGGACTGTAGTAACGATATCCGGCAAATCCGGCGAGGACGATAACGGCGAGTAGGATGGGTGCGAGTAACAGGCGCTTATCGAATTTCTTTGGCTTCGCCGTTCGTTGTGCGGGAAAGCCCTGCTTTTCCGCGGCATCGCCTATAGTCTCATGCGGCTCCGCCACGGTCGGCAGAACGCGGGTCGGCAGATCGTCGGTGGGTGGAACGGCGAACATGGCCGTCGCCGCGTCGTCGCGTCCCGGTCCAAACAACAGATCCGCCCCGTCGTCGAGACAAAAGCTCAAGGAGTCGTCGTTATAATCCCTACCGCATTGAGGACAGCGTTTCATAAGATGCCAATGCAACTGCTCAACTGCTTCCCTTGTTCGTTAATTTATCTAGCCCGGAAATTCAATTGCTCATACCGGCAGCCCCATCCGCCTAAGCAGCTGGGTGAATCTCGGGTCATCCCGGAGAGATTCGGAATACAACGACCAGCGAAACTCCGCCAAGGTCGCGCTGCGATTCGAGAGATCTTTTTCCAACCACTCGAAAGCCTTGTCCTTATTTCCGAGGGCTCCATATACCCCGGCTATATCAGCTCCGAGCGATCGATGCTGCGCATATCGATTTTCCAGCTCGGCGATGATCTCGCTCGCCTCGCGTGTCCTTCCTGACTTCGCGTATGCGATCCCAAGCTCACAGAGTGTATTCGAAGGACGCCCGGACATTTCCAACGCGGTTTGAAATGACGCGATCGCCTCCTCATTGCGCCCAGTTTTCAAATACGACCAGGCCTGCGTAAAGTACCCGCCCGGGAACTTCGGATCGAGCTCGATCATTCTTTTGGAAACGTCTAAAGCCCCGGCGTAGTCGTTCTTCCCCTGCAACATCTGGGCGAAATTTTGACTGATGATATTCGACATCGGATCCAGCTCGTGGGCACGTGTTATCGCCGCCGCTCCTTCCTCACGCCGTCCGAGACCGAACAGAAGTACCGAGTACCAGTGATATGCCGTCGCGTAATTCGGGTCGAGTTCGATAGCCCGTTTGAACTCGGACTCCGCATCGGCCCATTGCCATCTGACGTGATTGATCACGCCGAGTGTGGCGTGCGGTTCGGCGAGCTGCCCGTCGATAGCGATCGCGCGTCTGCTGAGGTCTTCAGAACGCGATCGCGAATCCACGGGAGCGTCAGGTGTGTAGTCCGGCAGAAGCACATAGCAGTCCGCCATGCCGACATACGCCAGGGCGTACGCCGTATCGAGATCGATCGCCGCTTGAAATTGTTCGATCGCTTTATTAAAGCCTTCGACCGTGCGTTTGTTCCAAAAGAACCGCCCGCGAAGATACGCCTGGTATGCCTCGGGATTGGCGGTCGATTGTTTGGCGACCCTAGTCTCCTCCGCTCCGGTGAGTTTCGGCGAGAGTTTCAGTGCAACATCTCTCGCGATCTGGCTCTGGAGTGAAACGAGGTCAGACTGACCTCGCTGGTACTGCTCGCTCCATATCACTCGATTTTTTTGAACGTCGACGAGTTCCAAACTCAGCGTCAACTGCTCTCCGCGTTGAACGACGCGACCACTGAGCAACGCCTCGACCTTCAGCTCTTTTCCGATCGTCGGTAGATCCGTTTCGCTTCCCTTGTAACGAAAGACGGCTGACCTCGGACGCACGTCCATCGAAGGCAGGCTAGACAGACTCTTGATGAGCGTCTCCGTCATGCCATCAGAAAGATATTCGACATCCGGATTTCCGCCCTCGTTAACAAAAGGCATCACCGCGATCGAACCGATCTGCCCGTCGGCTTTTGAGGAAGCGAGATATTGGTAAGTAAAATATCCGCCGATCAGGATCACGGCCGCCGCGGCTGCAAGAGCTACGGGTGCGGCTATCGCCCTTCGGCGCGGAAGGGCTTGCGGCTCAGGTACCGTAGTATGGATCTGTGCACGCGTATAAGCTTCGTCGCCCGCAAATCCGTCCGCCGACACGAGCGGCTCCGACATGATCGCAGTTGCCGGCTCCGTCTCGTCGCGCGCGACGAGCCACGCTCCGTCCTCGAGACAAAAGTTCAATGTCTCGTCCTCGTAATCTCGCATGCACTCGGGGCAATGTTTCATATCTACTGTCAATTTATACCGGCAAATTCACCCGCTTGAGGATCGCTTTGAAACGAGCGTCGCCTCTGAGCTGAACCCCCGTAAAAATCCGTGTTCACTCGAACCAACTTCCAGCGCGCTTCGACCGCCTTGTCGAGGGGCGCGAAGCCTTGTGCTTTTTCCAGTCGCCGTGTTGACGTTCCTTCCGCGTTCATTTCACATCCGTGATCAGGACGGCGTCGGGCGTGTCGCTGCCACGAGCAAACGCGAGGGTCTTTCCATCTCGAGAGTATGCGAAGGTATAGATCCGGTCGGTCTTAAACTCGGTGATCTGTGTCGCCGGTCCCCCGCTTAGAGGCTGTCGCCAGAGATTTGACACACCTCCGATCGTGTTTATATACACCAGGCCTTGTCCATCCGGCGACCAGTGAAAGCCCCTGTAACTTAGAGTTTCGAAATAGTTCGGCATCGCTGACACAGGAAGGTCGAACGTTTTCACTTGTTCGCCGCCGTCAAACCTGATGACGTTTATCTTTGGGCGCTTTGTAATCTTATCGGAGACAAGATACGCGACGAGATCACCGCCCGGTGAAACCTGTGGATATATGAATGCGCCTTCCGCGACGATGGAGATCGCGTCGCCTCCTTCAACGGGAATCTTTAGAATGCCGCCGAGGTATGGATTCGCGGTTATCCACTGGCCGTCCGGTGAATAAGCGAATGTCGGGATGCCAGTGCCTGCGGTGATCTGCCGGGCGTTGGCCCCGTCGATGTCCATCCGCCAAACCTGAAATCCATTTCGCAGGGCGCCGAAAACAATGTGACGTCCGTCCGGCGATACTTCAGGAGCGAAGTCGTCGGTGCTGCCATCGGTGAGCTGTTTACTGTCAGTGCCATCCGGATTCGTGCTCCAGATGGTTGAGTTCGTCCCGGCGCTTGAGTCGTAGACAATGCGACCATCGGGCGTCCAACCGAGCCCGGTACGTCCACTCTGAACATTCCTTCGGGTCGGAACCTGCCCGGCCCGCGCGGTATCACCTTCGGGAGCAACCCAGATCTCCGACACAGGATGTTTTTGGATGGTAATGATCCCGGTATCGTCGGCGGTCATCGACACACTGTCATAAGAATTGAGATCGTTCGTCACGCGACGCGTTTCGCCCGACGGATATGCGCATTGCCAGAGTTGTCTCGATCCTGACCGGCTCTCTCCCGCCACGAATACTAGCCCGCTTCCGTCACTGAGCCACGCCATACTCTCGACATTCGACCAGTTGTCACTCGTTACGAGTTTGAACTGCGGATCGTCGAGCGGAAGGACCGCAACATTCATCTTGTAGACAGGCGAAGTTGCTCCCTCACCGGAAATGAGCTTGCCATACCCGATCGCGACCTTTGCTCCATCGGGCGACCACGCTGCCGCGGAGCCCTGGAGATAATCGGGTTCTCGTACAGTCGTTAGCAACTTCTCATTTGTACCATCAGCGTCGGCGATGAATAGCAGGTCGTCCGTGTTGGTCTGCTTGTACCGTCCGAACATGATCCGCTTACCGTCTCGTGATACCGAAACCGGTTGCGAGACCTCGTCGACGATCTTCTTAGGAGTTCCGCCGAGAACCGGGACCGAATACAGAGCTCCTTTCGGATGTTCGTCGTCCTGCCGCGTGTAATAGACATAACCGCCGTCGGGCGAAAACGCGCTCGCATGCATTGAGATCGATTCCGTTGCCGGCACGATCTGGACACGGCTTTGAGTGGCGAGATGTTTTGTCCACAGACTGCGCTTACCGCTCTCTTCGAGAGAATATGCGATGTACTTTCCGTCGGGTGAGACTGCCGCACTCTCGACCGCTCCCTCCGCCGTGACCCGCGTCAGTCTGATGCTCTTGAAACTTTCCGTCTTGTTCCTGTCTCGGAGAGCGTAACGGTAGACTCCGAATCCCGACGCGACAAGTGTGACGAGTAACGCCGCGATCAGCAATTTGGTTTTCGCCGGCGTGGTGCGCTCACGCCCGGTCGGCCGCTCGAATACCAATGTAGCCGGTTCAGTTTCGTGAACAGATAGGATCGCGGTCTTTGCCGCATCGCCAGACGCCGGTCCGTCAAGAAGCGTGGCTCCGTCGTCGAGACAGTAGTTGAGTGTCTCGTCGGTGTAGTCTCGCCTGCATTCCGGGCAGCGCTTCATAGGGAATCAAACCATGTCGTAAACAAACGATCCGAGCGGGACCGTCAACAACGGCATACCCGCGAGACGCAAAACGCGCTCGCTGTGGCTGCCGCGGAGGCCGTCGAGAAAACCGTTTCTTCCATCCGTCGTCATGACGATGAGGTCAGCGTCGTTCTCGTTCGACACATCGACGATCGTCTGGATCACGTCGCCCTGACGGACTTCTTGTTTCCACTCCCAGCCGGGAACCTCCGGTCTCGTAACCGACGGCATCGTCTCCGAATCACCGACATGTACGAGCGTGAACGTTCCCGCTTCGCAGTTAAAGTTCCTTACCACTCGCGCCGCAGCTTCAAGCGCCGGCTGAGCTTCGGGCGTTTGTGCGATCGGGATAATGATATTCCGCAATGACACAGAACCATCGTCCGGTGAGACAAAGCCTTTCGCATCGCCGGAAATAAACAGTGTCATCTCGTTCGCTTTGCGTGCGATCGGTTCGGCGACAGAGCTGTTAAGCCAGCGCATCGCACCGGTTCGCTGGTGAGTAGCGATGACGATCAATTCGGCGGGGTGCTGTTTTAGATACCCGACAACCGCCTCCACCGGATCTCCCTTCGGGGTCACCATCTTTCGTACGTCGATACCAAGTTCTCCAACGGCCGACTTCGGACTTCCCTCGGGTAATAAGTTCCACCTCTCGAGCGTTTCCCGAACGCCGGGAAATTTATCCCATCTCGGCCGACCTTCGTCGGAGACATTGAGCAAAGTGATCCGCGATTTCGCCGTTAAGGCCGCCTTTAGCGCGTGATAAAACGCAATCTTACTGCCTTCGGAGAAATCGGTCGGATGTAGAACGCTTTCGATGATGTGTTGCATAAAGAAATTCCTGTACTCCTTACCTTGGTTATACTGCAATACCTACCCGCCGGCGGGTCTCCTGAATTCGCGGGTCGTCTTTCAAGTGGTTGAGGATGGGATCGATCAAGAGATAGGTGAGCCTGACCGCCCGCTGCTCGCACGCTTCCTGGATAAGCTCGATAACTCTCTCGTCTTCACCAAGACCCAAATAGATCTTTGCCTGGTTAACCGGCGAAACATATTTCGTCGCGGCCTCCTCTTCAAATTCCTTTAAGATCGCCAACGCTTCTTCCTTCTCACCCATCACGGCAAACACTCGCGCCAGATCGGCACGGACATGAGCTTCGAACTGGTTCAACGCAACAGCCCGTTGAAACGCGACGACGGCATCCGAATGTGATCCCTCGATCGCGTAGGCGAGTCCAAGGATCCAATACGCGAAGAAATGATTTGGTGCGATCTCGATCGTTCGCTTGCAGTGCTCGATCGCCTCCTCGTTCCGGCCGGCAATGTAGTACCACCAAGCGAGTGACGCGTTGAAGACCGGCGTAAACGGATCGATCTCGATCGCCTTCTTTTCAGCTGCGATCGAAGACTCATAGTCTCCAAGAGCCACCGATACCGCGGACTCGAGATGATAGGCCAGGGCATATTTCGGATCCGCAGCGATAGCCGCGCGAAAGTAGTTGAGCGACTCGCGATGCTCCCACTCGTAAAGCGTTTTCTCCAACGCCCGCGACGTATTGGTTTCGGAACTGGTTTCATCAAGAGCCACGGCTCGTTTTACCAGCGGGCCGACCTTCGCAGCGGCGTCTTGCGGTGAGATCATTTCGTAGAATCCCTGGAACACATATGAGTCCGCAAGGCCGGAGACCGCGAGAGCGTAGTTTTCGTCGCGCTCGATCGCTTTTTCAAAACACTCGATCGCCTTTATGAAACCCTCGGGCGTTCGCTTGTAGAAAAAATAGCGACCGCGAAGATAAAGCTGATACGCCTCCGGATCATTCGTATGACGCTTGAGCATCGCACGTTTCTCCGGGGCAAGGAGTTTTACTTTCAACGCATCGACAACCGCCAGCGTGATCTCGTCCTGTATCTCGAAGATGTCCTGCATGTCGCGGTCGTAACGTTCCGACCAAAGGTGGTAACCATCTTCAGCATTGATCAACTGGATCGTAATGCGGACTCGATCACCCGCCTTTCGAACGCTGCCTTCGAGAACCGTCTTGACGTTGAGTGTGCGTCCGATCTCCGCCATCGGAACGTTCTTGCCCCGAAAGGAGAACGCGGCCGTCCTCGCAGCGACCTTTAGGTCGTCGATCTTCGCCAGCGCGATGAGCAACTCCTCCGCAAGACCATCGCAGAAATACTCGTTGTCGACGTCGGCGCTCATGTTGACGAACGGCAACACTGCGATCGAATTACCAACCGAGGTTTCGTGCGAGCCGTTTGAAGAGTAGACGAGCGTCCGCTCCTCGCCCGGACCTCCCGAGAGAATGGCCGTGAGATGATCGGCTCCCACGGCGAGTGCGGTGATCAGCGAACTTCCGTCTTCGAGACAAAAGTTCAAAGTCTCGTCAGCGTATTCCGTCTTGCATTGGGGACAGCTTTTCATTTTCAGATCTTCAACAATCCAAACCACTCGGGCATCGAGTGAAGGAAGTCGACGTGGTCGCGCGCCGTACTTCCGGAATAACCGCGAACATGAAAGCCCTTCGCATCAACGGTACTCACCTGACGCATTCCCCCTTTTGTTTCCAGCACCGACATCCTTCTCGTCAACCCGACAGCGTCGATCACGAAACTCGTGCACTCGGTCGTGCTCGCATAAGCTCCCGGCCAGATCGCCGAGTGAGCTATGACGAAAGTCTTCTTTCCTCTCGCGGCCAGCCCGGCAAACTCAACATACGAATCGACGTCACTCGTCTTGATAACCGGCGGCACGCCTTCCGGCGAATAGCTCGCGTGAATTCCGTCGAGGAGAAGAACATTATCTACTCGAGCGACATAATCGCGATTTCGAAGGATCGCCCTGATCGCTCCATAGCCCGCCGAGAATCCGGTCAATGTTATCGACGACCAATCGCGCTTCATACCAAGTGCGACGCGGGCCTCGTCGATCATCGCCTTGAACGTCTCCGTGTTGGCGAACGGTTTTCCGTAGACACTCGATCCGGCACCGAGTTGAACTGTTATAAGCGCCGCGTGAGGAAGATGCGTTGCGATCTGGTACTGAATCAGCCAGGGCGCTCCATGAAAATGTACGATCAACGGAACAGCTCTTTCAGTCTGCAAGCCTTCAGTTACGAAAAGCACCGCACCGGTCAGCGTCTTCAACTCGATCCGACGACCGGCCACCTCGACCTGCTCAATTCTCTTGTGGGCCGGTTGGGTCTGAGCGACCGCGGAGACAACCGCGAATAAAAAGATCACGGCAACCGAATTGGTCAGCCTGCTCGTCATGCCGTATCAAACACCGAACTGCTTGAGATGGTGGTCCATGTGCTTATGAGCCATCAACCCCCACTCTTTCGCCGACATCGGTCCGAAGAACGGGTGATCGAGGCAACGGTGATCTTCAGCGATCGTGCCGAGCTTGTTGATCGATTCGGCAGCACTTGCCCGATCAGCCTCGAACCCGACGGGCACCCGCCCCTTCTCCTGCTGGTTCAATTCCGGCCCCGTCTTGACGTTCTTTGGTACCGGCAGCACATTCACTACTAAGGGCCTGAGAACATTTCGCGACATCCAGTTACTTACGTCGGGGACGCTTGAGACAAACGGCATCTCGTTCGACTGAACAAGGTGCGAGAGCATCTGTTCGACGTTCATACTCCCCCAGACCGGTTTCGAATCCGGAGTCAGTGCGTTGATTCGTTGGATCAACGCCGCCCGGCACTTTTCGTCTCGTAGGGTTTTCATAACTAACCTCTCACTTTGATTGTCGTCGAAACACTTGTCCCGACGACGTGACGCTTACCACGTCACCGGTTATCGGATTCAATTGGAAGCTAACGATACCTTCGCCCATCCATCGCTTGTTCATGACGGCCATAAATGTATCGACGTGACGGTGCTGAAGTTCAGCCGTGATGTCTTTCGAGAAGATCGCTTTCAACTTGCCGTCGGCAAACTGGATCTCTATCGTCCCGTAGAACGGATCGCTGTAAGTTCCGGCGTAAGCATTTAGCGGAAGACTCGGCTTCGTATCAGTCAGCCGTTTCGCCAATTGCGCGGCCTGTTGCTTCTCGCCCTCTGCTTCCATCGCGTCGTACATCTTCTTAAAGTCCGCATTCCAGTCGCGACCGTTTGTGTCGTTGAATGCGAACAGATCGAACACCTTGTAGATTATCCCGTGTCTTGCCTCGGCATGATCGAGGTTACCGAAGACGTAGACACCGAGTTTCTTGTCGCGCATCAAACCGACGATCGCAGTTCGACCCGCAATGCTTCCGGTGTGCATATCCACTTTCTCACCGCGGTAATCGTGTTGGAACCAACCGTAACCGTACGTCGTCCATTTCGGCTTTATGAGATTAAATGTCGGATAGAAGCCCGATGGCAGTATTACTTGAGGCTTGAAAACCTCGGCGAGCGTTCCGGGTTTCAGTAGATCTTTTCCGTCCTGCGTCTTTCCTGACAGAAGGTAGGCGACCCACTTTGCGATATCGTCGGCGTTGGACCAGACCGAGCCTGCCGGAGCCACTGTGTCAATCGGCATTTCGGGAATGAGCTCAACCTTCCCTTGGATCTTAAAGTGTGGGCTGGACCGGTTCGTATGGGAAAGCGACTCGTGAAGCGTCGGGAACGTGCTCTGCATTCCCAGCGGACGGAAAACGCGCTCGTTCATAAACTTTTCCCACGTCATGCCGCTCACCTTTTCGATCACCTTCCCCGCGACGAGATACATGCTGTTTTGATAGATGAAGTTACTCCGCATCGAATACGCCGGTCTCGCGTACTGCATACGGTTGATCGCTTCTTCGGCGGGCAGTTCGGGTGTTCGTGCCCAGAGGAAGTCAGTGCTAGCCAGTCCGGCGGTGTGCGTCAGAAGATCTCGAACCTCGAGCTCCTGTGTGATGTACGGATCCGCGATTCGAAAGTCGGGTAAGTACTTCGACACCTTGTCGCGCCAGTTGATCTTTCCCTCGTCGACGAGCAATGCCATCGCGACCGCCGTCATAGCTTTGGTGGTCGACATCGCGCCGAAGAGAGTTTGCGAATCGACGGCGTCATTCTTGCCGACCTCTTTCACGCCATAGCCTTTAGCGAGGACCACCTTGCCGTCCTGAACGATGGCGACAGACAGGCCGGGAATATCCCAGGACTTCCGTGCTGACTCGATGTAATGGTCCAGGGCGTCGGCGCTGTTTTGCGCGAAAGCAGCAGGTGTAAATGCGGTGAGTGTTACTAGTGCGAGGAGAAGTATTGTTTTCATAATATTTTGATCGGTTCGCCGTTTGAGGTCGAGCGCAGCTCGATCATCGAGACAAAAGTGGAGGCTGTCGTCGTAGTAATCTCGGCGGCACTCGGGGCATCGCTTCATATTGTCGGCCGGAAGGGATGAACGCCAAGATTATAAGGGGAAAGGCCGGTTCGTGCGAGTACTGGCGAGCGTTCGCCCAAGTTGAGGGTCGCGGGAAGCGACGGACTAAATCTTGCGAAACACCCGCCCACTCTAGGCCAATCGCGATGGCCGCGAAGGTGGGGATCAGGCGCCGGCGACGAATTAAGCACCAACGGTGCGGAGTAAGCCAGCCAGGCGCGGAGGTTTGCGTAGCCCCTGGACCACACCAATCCCGATACTCAAGCCGCAACGCGGCGACGTAGACCGAACCCCAGGCATTGCCTCAGCCGCGTTCAAGTGCCGTGAACTCACCTACGTTTATCGGCTTCCAGGCTTACTTCGCCGCGTTGCGGCTTGTTTGTCTTTGGCTGTCACTTTATCCAGGGGTTCCGCAAAGCCTCCACCCCTGGCTAGATTACGTCGCACCTTTGGTGCTTAGTCGGGAATCACTTTCGGGAAACTTCAACGCGTTTGGTTTAGCCTTCTCCAATGGTCAATTGCCATTTGGTGCGAGTGTAGGCGATCTCGAACCCGTTCTTTTGAGCATTCTTTTGCGACTGGCTTCCGGGCAATGCGCACATCATGGCGAGTGTGCAACCGTTATCAACGGCGTATTGAAGGCGGGCTTGAAGCAGGGCACTCTGGGCTCCTTGCCGGCGAGCATCCGGGATAGTCGACGCACCCGCGAGGATGCAGACGTCATCGTACATCTGAAAACCACCGCCCGCGATCGGACGTCCTTCCAGCTCGGCGAGGAACGGGCGACCGCCACTCGTGCGAGCCGAGATCTTACCGATACCTTTCAGGAACTCGACGAGGTCAGGTTGATCGCTCGCCCACCCGGCCGCGACAGTCGCCGCCCAGAGGTCCGCTTCAGCGTCATCCGCTACCCGAGTGTTGATCTGCGTGTTGAGTTTCGCGGTGACGCGGCTTTCGTCCAGTTCCTGGTACATCACGCAGGTAAGCTCGATCGGACGATAGCCGCGGTCACTCAGCAATGCCATCATCGATTGATCGACCAGCGGACTCACTTCATGAAAAACTTCCGAACCGCGGTCTTTGAAGAACGCCTCGAGCTCATCGAGATATTCTGCTGTCGCGTCTTCAAAGATGCCAAGACCGAACGTCTGCGTCAGCGGAGAGCCGACGCCGTCAAACATCGCGTACGCACCGCCAACCTCTATCCACGTTGCGCCGCTCTCGGGTTCGAGTTGCGCACGCGTCGCAACGAAGTCAGCGTTCGACCGCCCTTCAGTGCGCTCGAGTTTTTGTGAAAAGGTTCGGTCAACGTAGATCATGAGGGTTGTCCTATCCGCGCGAGATCGGCCTGTGACGCACCGCTCCGCACTAACCGTACAAGTTCTTCCGCATCGAACACATCACCGAAATTCGGCGGCTCCATGAGTGCTGCCATCTTCTCGGACTTCATCCATTCGCGACACTCTTCCTTTGTCGCAAAGTTGTCGACGCTCAGCTCGATCTGATTTCCTTCAGGGTCGTTGTAGTAAAGCGATGTTGTGAACCCGTGATTCACGGGAAGCATCGGCGTAATACCGTGCGCTTTTATACGCTCGTAGTCGTCGACGAGAGACTTGAAGTCGGGTATGCCAAGCGCGATATGCTCCACACCAGCTGCGTTCGGATCCTTCTCGACAGTGTCGTCGGTTGTAAAAAGGACGAGGCGATGGTGCTCGTTATCAAAAGTCATAAACGCACCAAAACCCATGTCGTGCTCGATGTGAGCATCCAGAAATTTCTGATACCAGTCGATCATCTTCGGCAGATCGCGCACTCGCAGTCCGTAATGGGAGACATATTTCCTTGAGAACTCCGCATTCGTTTCCATGTCACATCTCCAAGCTATCTGTCTTCTTCTTCGTGTGTATTGTGTGCTTCGTGGTTTTTCTCTTTCGCGTAATTTCGTGTCGGTTAGTGGTTCCAGAAAATGCGACCGAAGACTGAAATTACTAACTAACACGAAGAAGAATCATTAACACGACAATCCGAGCCGGAGCAGTTATCCAGCATTCGCGACAAGAACCTTGGTCGACGCGACGACGATCGATTCCTTTCTCAGCTCGTCCGCCTTCGATTCAGAATTAGCTAGAAGGACGATCGACGTCACCTTCAAGTCAGCCAGTATCCGCGCCGCGGCCCGATAGTCTCTTGCGTCCGCACTGTAACCGGCCATCTCGTACGCCCTCGCCTGCCCGTGCTCTTTCTTGAACGGAATACTCTCGATCAAAGCGAGGTGCCCGTTCCCTTTCGCCTCCTGATCCAGCCAGATTATGACACCGCGTCCGGCGCGTTGAACTTCTGCCTGCGCAGCTTCCATCTCCTCGCGGCATGTGCACTCGATACTGTTGAATACATGCGCGCCGATGCAGTGAGAATGCACGCGACAAAGAACCTCGTCGCCGTCCGCGACCTCGCCCATCACAATAGCGATCGACTCCTTCCGCCCGTCGTAGTAAAGGATCTCCGTGAACGTTCCGAACTTCGTTTTCAAGTCGCGAGTAGCGAGCCGTTTGATCATAATGCGATTGCAATTGTAACCGAAACGCTTTACTGTTGCGTTCAATTCCCCACGCATCACCCGTTCGCGACATTCGAAAGTTCAAAACTGATCCCGCGAGGAGCGCCGATGGACATACCCGTTGAGACGTTGGAAACGACCGAGCGACCAGACCCGGTAGACCGCGGAAGATTGCTTCGCATACTCGGAATCGGCTTCGGACTTGCGATATGCATCGGCTCGACTGTCGGACAAGGAATACTCCGGACACCGGGCCCCGTCGCTGAGAATCTCGGATCCGTGTGGCTGATCATGTTCGCGTGGATGCTCGGCGGTGTCTACTGTCTCCTCGGTGCAAACAATATCGCTGAGCTTGCGACGATGACTCCAAAAGCCGGGGGCTTTTTCGTTTACGCCCATCGCGCTTACGGTCCGTATGGCGGATTCGTCGTGGGATGGGGCGACTGGGCTTACAACGCGCTCGGGTTGGCATTCGTCGCCGTCGTCTTCGGCGAATACGCCGTCGCTCTTTTCAACACACAATTCAGCGGCGGCCGCATCTTGTTCAGCGTCTCCATCTTGGTACTTCTGACGTCGCTGAACTGGCTTGGCGTTCGCGCAGGTAGCGTTGCCCAAAAGCTGACGAGTCTCCTAAAGGCGATCGCCCTGGTCGCGTTTGTCGTCGCGTGTTTTCTGTTTGGCGGAAAGGTCGAGCCCGCAACGGTCGTCGCGCCTTTTGCTCCGCTAGCCTTGACGGGTTCCCTCGTCGGTTTCATCCTCGCGTTCCAAATGATCCTGAGCACATACGACGGTTGGCATTCACCGATCTATTTCAGCGAAGAAGACACGAACCCGACACGGAATGTACCTCGTGCGTTATTCGGCGGCATCCTGTTGGTAGCCGCGATATATATTCTGGTAAACGCGGCGATCGTATACGTGCTTCCGTTGTCGCAACTTGCCGGATCGCAGTTCGCCGGCGGCGACGCGATCACGCTGATGTTCGGGTCGAGAAGCGGTCAGATCATCACACTCCTCGCCCTACTTTCGCTTATTGGAATACTCAACGCGATGTTGATGTTCATCCCGCGAATCATGTTCGGACTCGGACGTGCCGGACTTTTCACATCGCGGGCGACCACGGTAAACCCGCGCGGCACACCGGTGTTCGCACTCGGTGTGACTGCGTTGACGGCGATCGTCCTTACCGCGATCGGCACGTTCGAGATGCTGCTCGCGATCTCGCAGTTTCTCGCGGTCTCGATGGTGATCCTGCTCGTCGGATCGCTGTTCGTACTCAGACGCAAGGAGCCCGACGCACCGCGTCCTTATAGAGTTTGGGGATATCCGTTCGCGCCGGGTCTTATGCTGATAGGCGGGATACTTCTTTTCGTCGGATACATCTACAGCAATCCGATCCCGAGTCTCTACTCGATCGGACTTCTGATCTTGAGTTATCCGCTGTTTCGATTCGTCGCGCGGCAGAAGCACCGCGAGTAGAACTACCTTTCTGCATTCGCCATCAACCAGTTCATGGCTTGATCGCGGTCGTCGAAGAACTTCACGCGTACGCCGTTCGAGTCGGCGACCGCTTCGTACAATTCGGTGTTCATGTTTCGCTCGTAGCCTTCAAAGTAGAATGCGAGCCAGAGATTTGGGATCATCGCCGTTTTCTTGCTGGCCTCGATCACCGCCGCGGCCGGACGATTTGGCGCCGGCAAGATTCCCTCCGCGAGCACACGCTTGGTGCCGTGCTCGTCGCATACCGCCTTTAGCCGGTTCCACAATTCATTCATCCACTCGCGGTCCGCGGTGTAGGCAGGTCCGAACTCGACGTGAACATGATCTCCCCGAAACTCGATATCAAATGCTTCGTTCATAATTTCTACTTCGGCGCATTCGTTCGCAGCCAGTTCAACGCCAGCTCGCGATCACTAAAGAACTTAACGCGGACACCGCGTGACGCAGCGACTGCTTCGTACAGTTCGCTCTGCGCGGTCGGCTCCCAGTCCTTCAAACAAAACGCCAACCAAAGATGCGGAACTTTTGCCGTCCTTTGTCCGGCCTCGATAACCTCTTCCGAACTGCGTTCGCCTTTCGGCTGGTAACCTTCGACAAGCACGCGAGAAGTATCAAACTCTTTACACGCCGCCTGAAGCTGACTCCAATACTCGGTCTGCCAATGTTCATCGACCTGTGCGTCGGGGCCGATCTCGACGCGAATATGATCCCCGCGATGCTCTATGTGAAATATCTCATCCATAGAAACACCGACGATTGTAGACCGAAGGTGTTTCGTATTCCAGCAAAATATAAACCGCCGCGAAGCAAAGACGCAGAGACGGATATCACTCTGCGTCTCTGCGTCTCGGCGGTTAATAACACGCTACAACGCCTTCACCATCGTTATCGCATTTCCCTTCTCGCGAACAACTTGAAACCCGCATCTCTCGTAAAGCCGCAACGCCGGGTTCCGCTTGTCGACACTAAGAGAGACGTTCTCAAACCCTGCATCATTCAAACTCTCGAGCAACGCGTGCATTAACTTCGTCCCAAATCCTTGCCCGCGATGCGGGTCGAACACCGCCATGCCGAGCTCTGGCGTCGACTCATCGACGAACCCAAACCCGCAACAGTCTTCAGAAAAAAGGCGGCACCAAATGCCGCCGACCAATTCAGATCCATCAACCAGGACAAACGCGATGTCACCTCCACGTCCGAAATTCTCGACGTATCTTGAAACGTGCGGTTCATGGACGAAGGATTTCGGCGGTCGCTCCATGTCATCGGGAATATACGCCGCCTCATACACGAGGTCGAACAGGAAGTCGAGTTCGTTGTTTTCGATCGCGCGAATCTTCATCGATCAGATCTTCACACATTCACCGCGCTTCAAGAATTGACCGTCGCCGGCCTTTCCTTTGTGCTCTCCGCCCTCGATCACGACTCGTCCGCGCGACAAGACCGTCTCGACCTTGCCCTTCATCTTCCAGCCTTCGTACGAAGAGTAGTCGACGTTCATGTGTTCGTTCTCGACACCGAATGTGTGTTCTTTCTCCGGATCAAAGATGACGATGTCCGCGTCCGAACCGACCGCGATCGTACCTTTTTTGGGAAACAGACCGAACATCTTCGCGGCGGCGGTCGATGTGAGTTCGACAAATCGATTGAGCGAGATCCTGTTCTCGACAACACCGCCGTTATAGATCAACGACATTCGATTCTCGACACCCGGTGCGCCGTTCGGAATCAACGCAAAACTATCTTTGCCGAGTTCCTTCTGCTCCTTCATGCAGAACGGACAATGGTCAGTAGAGATCACCTGCAGGTCGTCCATCTTCAAACCTTTCCAAAGCTCACCACAGTTGTGCTTCTCGCGGAGCGGCGGAGTCATTACGTACTTCGCACCGTCCCAACCGTCGCCGTAATCTTCGATCGAATGAAAGAGATACTGCGGACACGTCTCCGCAAACGCCGGGATCCCGCGGTCGCGTGCTTCGCGAACTTTGTTGAGAGCATCGACACAACTCAGGTGCACGATATACACCGGCGACTCCGCCATCTCCGCGATCGCGATCGCACGATGGACGCCCTCGGCCTCGGCTATCGTCGGACGGGAGAGCGCATGATATTTCGGAGCCGTTCGGCCATCGGCGAGAAAGCGTTTGATGATCTCGTTGATGACGATCCCGTTCTCGGCATGCATGCAGATCAAACCGCCGCGCTCGCCCGCCGCAGACATCGCGCGAAAGATCGTTGCATCGTCGACAAGGAACACACCTGGGTACGCCATGAACAACTTGAAGCTCGTGATGCCCTCATCGATCAGCGTGTGCATCTGCTCGGTGTGATGATCTTCGAAGTCTGTAGTGATGAGATGAAAACCGTAATCGATCGCGCACTTGCCTTCGGCCTTCGCGTGCCAGTTGTCGACGCCCTGGATCATCGACTCGCCCTTGTACTGCACCGCGAAGTCGATGATCGTCGTCGTCCCGCCGTGAGCCGCAGCGCGCGTACCGGTAAAGAAGTCGTCTGACGCCTGTGTTCCGCCAAACGGCAGTTCCATGTGAGTGTGCGGATCGATGCCGCCGGGGAACACGAGTTTGTTCTTAGCATCGATAACGACGTCAGCCTCGATATCGATCTGCTTTCCGATCATCGACACTGTCTCGCCTTCGATGAGAATGTCGGCGATGTAGTCGTCAACGGCCGTGATTACGCGTCCGGATTTGATAATTGTTTTCATAGAACTCTCGGGATCGAGGGCGTTGCCCGCTCGGTCCGGGTAGGGGCGATCGTTTCAATTTCCGCGGTCATTTCGTTTTCCCACCATTCGACATGCCACGTGTTGGCCGGAATAACAAGCTTCGATCCGGCGTCGAACCGCTGGACTTTCGCGGTCTCGAGGTCGCCCATCAGTATAAAAAGGCTACCGGTCTTGATCGTTACGCGCATCTCGGTTGTGTGACGATGCGCCGAGACGCTTGCGCCTGGCTTAGCGGTCAGAGTGTATTTGTACGGCCCCGGCGTCAAGCGATCGCCGGATATCGTCTTTGTCGAAAAACCCGTCGGGTTAACAGATTCGTCCTCGATCCGAATGCGCCATTGTCCGGACTGTTTTGTCAGGACCGCCGTGTAGGATAGCGTATCTTTTTCCCCCGACGCTCCCGTCCAATCGAAGAGTCCCGTCACGGCGGCGGCCGATGGCGACAATACTTCAAACGAAAGATCCTTCCATTCGAAATTCTTCGGGCCGGTCCACTGCGTGGTATAGCGTTTCTTGTTATCTGCGAACGAGATGAATTGCTTCGTGCCGTTGCCCAAACTGAAGTAGCCTCGTTCATCATAACGGTTGGCAATTCCTTCTCGCCGATGCTGACGAAGATCCTCCGCATAGGAATCGTAAAACTGTTTGATGTCCCGCTCCGTCGCAGTGACCGCTTTTTGCGGTGGCGGCGTTGATGCGTCCTGTGCTTCCACGGGAGATTGAAAGAGCAAGAGAGAAAGACAACCCAACAAGAATATCGTTTTCATACTTTGTGTTCGATGTCAGATCCGAATCGAATGTGCGGGTCCTACAAAACTAGTAAGCGGGATTGTAGCCGATAACGACCCATCGATTATCGACTTTAATCAGGTTGACCCTCGCCGGCACCGTCTGACAGCCGTTTTCGTAGGGGCGTGTTAACCAGTATTGGATACTTACCTCGTCGCCTGCGTCGGAACCGCCTGCAGCAAACCATGACTTGATCTTGCGTTCGCTTTCCAGCGACCGAATCATTTCGCGCTTGTCGTCGTCCTGGACTGCCCGAGCAAGTTGGGCGAAATCTCCTCCCTGGATTCTCGTTAGAAATTGGTCGGCACTGCGCTCGGGATCTCGATCACGAAATGGATTCAGAACTACGAACGGAGGCTCGCAGACGTCTCGAAGTCCTTTCCATTCCATCAACGCCCGTCCCGCAACCGAGAACCATACCGCCAAGACGATACTTAAGACGAGGACAGCAAGGAGAATGTACTTTTTCATTTCGTGTGGCTTTCAATTGTGCCGGCGAGTCTAGATCGGCGAGTGGTTTCATCGAAAGCAAAGCGACCCAAACATCGTGAGGTCCTTTTGGAATTTCGGCTCCTGTGATATCGTCTGCGCATTAATTTTAGAAGTACCCCTTTCCCGCACCATTCATAGAGCGATCATTTCATAGAGCGTTTTACAAAGGAGAATGCTAAAGATGAAAGGCACAACAGCTCTAGCGGTTGCAGTTTGTATCGCTTGTTTTCTCATCGGATACTTGTCCTATCTCGGTCTGATGTTCTTCGTCGATTTCTTTAAGGACCAGATCGATCCCTGTCGAAACTCGGTACAGATGTGTTCGCAGCCGGAGGCCGGGCGAAGAACAAGTCAATAATCCGGCCAGGTTCCGTCTACTCGGCGATGTTTTTTCGCATCAGTAGAATGAGGCCTTCATAGCCCGACTTCTCGTACGCCTTCACTGCCCCGGCATTCGCGGCGTAGACCTCCAATTGAAGTTCCGTTATACCACGCGAGCTCGACCATTCTTCGAGCGCTCCGATGATCCGCTTGATGACCCCTTTCCCGCGATGCTCGGGAACAACATACATAAAGCCAAGATACGAATGCTCGCGATGTATGAGGTAGTCATCCGACCGCTCGATCTTCGCAGAACCCGAAGCGATGATCCTGGAGTCGAGCTCGGCAACCATAACTTCCGCGTCCGGCGACGCGATGAGCTCGGCTAGATCGTAGTAATGAACATCGGGTCCGCTGCGAATCGTGGTATCGAACGGTCGTTCCGCGTCGATGATCGCCTGCTCAAACTGGAGAAGAATATCGAGGTCATCGAGAGTTGAGCGCCTTATTGAGATGTCGTGCATGGAAATAGATTACAAGATTCGCTCTTATTTCTTCTTTGCGACTTTGCGTGAACACTCTTCTCACGCAAAGACGCTAAGCCGCAAAGAGGAGCACCTACTTTTCTTCACCCGGACGATACGCTCGCTCGAGATTCGCCTTGATGTCTTCAAGCCTGGTCCACGCCGGCTTGAACTCGCCTCGTGCATACATCCGTGATTGATCCATGAAGTGCTTACTCTTCGGATCGCCACTGGACCCGAACGTGTGGATCGAATATGCCTTCACCGTCGGGCCGAACTCGACGACGCTTATATACGTCGCACCGGCAACTCCGTACCGGCGCTTCTGATTTTTCGCAGGTGCAGCGTAGAAAGTAAAAACCGCGCCGTCGCGACCGCTGACACCCGGAACGGGGACGCTTGGCTGTTCATCGCTAAACGATCCGTCGACGCTCTCGTCATAACGCTGCAGCCGGCTGATCTCGCCCCAGCCAACTTTCCAGGTTCCAAAACGCTTTTCAAGCGCGTCTAGCATCTTCGAAAACTCGTTTACCGCTGCCGCTTCATCGGTCGGATTTACGTTCGCCTCTCCAAGACGATCGACCCACAAAGTGAAGAGCGTCATCGCAATTGATGTCGTCGAACTTCGATGATCCCAGCTCGAGAGTACGTCTATGGGCTCACGAAGGTCTCGGCTACTACCCGGGACCTTCTTCAAATAACCCAGTAGCTGAGGCAAATATTTATCCGCACCGAGCACTCGCGTATCGAATGCGACGCGTCGCCAATCCTCGAAGGTGAACCTTTTATTCTCCGCAAGGATCTGTCGCGACCTTTCGCTCCGCGGGTTGTCGGTTTCCTGGACCATGTATGCCGGAAACTTTTTCGGATCGGGATTACCTTCGCTCGTCAGCATGAACGGTGTCCCGTTACAGTTCTGCATCCAGCCGGTCTTCGGATTCATAAGCTGCGGCAATTCATCAAGCGTGTGATAGCCCTTCCACTCGGTCGCCGGATCACTGCCGTCGACCGGTTTCTTCCAATCGAACTTCGGATCGCGACGCGGAATGGCTCCGTTGTATAGATAAAACGTATCGCCGTACTTGTCGGCAAACATGACGTTGCCAAAAAGCATATTGAGTGGAGCCATCGCTTTCTTCAGTTCGGCAACCGACTTCGAACGCGTCATCTCATACCACTCGCGCAGCCAACCGTCGTTCTCGAATTTCGCCATCCGGACCGCGAGTTT